>JAUVYD010000151.1 GCA_030603265.1 Dehalococcoidia bacterium | reverse complement strand
TCGCGATGGCCCTCACACTGCTGGTGCTACCGGTTCTGGGATGCGCACCGGAGGAGAAAGACACAGTCGTGTTTGGAGACCTTGGTTGGGATAGTGCGCAGGTGGCCAACCGCGTAGCGGCATTCATTTTGCAGCACGGTTACGGTTATGACTGCGATTTCCTGCCGGGAGATACTGCTACCATGCTGTTGGCCCTGCAGTCGGGGGACATCCATGTCAACATGGAGATCTGGGTTGAGAATCAGCAACCGTCCTACGGCGAGGCTCTCGATGGCGGTGATGTCATCGACCTGGGGAACAACTATGGTGACAACTACCAGGGATGGCTTGTTCCCACGTACATGATCGAAGGTGACAGCTCTCGCGGTATCGACCCGGTTGCGCCTGGCCTGAAATCCGTGTTAGATCTGCCCGATTACTGGGAGCTCTTTGAGGACCCGGAGGACAAGTCGAAGGGTCGGTTCACCAACTCCATCCCGGGATGGATGTGTACCGCGATCAACAGCCAGAAGCTTGTTACATATGGATTGGACGAGTACTACACTGACTTCATTGTCGGTTCTGACGCTGCTCTCTCCGGCTCAATGGCAGGCGCCTATGCGAAGGGCGAGTCGTGGCTGGGCTACTACTGGGCGCCGACGTGGGTACTGGGTAAACTCGACATGACCTTGCTGGAAGAGCCGGCGTATGATGAAGATCTCTTCACCGAAGAGAAGGGCTATGCTTGCGCGTTCCCATCCAACAACGTGAACATCGCTGTGAACGCCGCGTTCGCAGAGGCGAATCCGGATATCGTGGAGTTCCTGAGTAAGTTCACCACCACGACCGCGCTGCAGAACAAGGTCCTTGCGTACATGCAGGAGAACGAGGCAAGCACCGGCGAAGCGGCCATGTATTTCCTGGCTGAGTACGAGGATGTGTGGACGTCGTGGGTCTCGAGTGATGTGGCGGACGCCGTCAAGGCGGCACTGTAGAAAAGAAGCCCCGAGGGGTATCACATGGCCCATAGCGGCAATGGGAACAACAGCCTCGACGCAGACCGGGAGGTCTGCGTCGAGGTCAGGAAGCTCTGGAAGGTCTTCGGCCATGAGCCGGATCGCGTGCTCGACGACCCTGAGCTTCGCGTTGCGACGAAAGAGGAAGTGCTGACCAGGGCGGGATGTATCATCGCGTTGAGGGATGTCTCTTTCAGCGTGCACAAGGGCGAGTTCTTCGTCCTGATGGGGCTCTCGGGCAGCGGCAAGTCCACTCTCATTCGCTGCATCATACGGCTGGCCGAGCCAACGGCAGGCAGCGTGTTCATAAATGGAAACGACATCTGCGCGCTGGACGAAGAAGGGCTTTCTGAGGTGAGGCGCCACACCACGGGGATGGTCTTCCAGCACTTCGGGCTTCTGCCGCATCGTTCCGTGCTTGACAATGTCGCCTACGGCTTGAAGATAAGAGGCGTATCGCAGGAAGAGCGCTACGAGAAAGCCCGGGCCTGCATCGAGAAGGTCGGGCTCAGAGGCTGGGAAGGCTATCTGCCCTCCTCTTTGAGCGGTGGCATGCAGCAGCGTGTGGGAATCGCCCGGGCGTTGGCCGGCGACCCCGAGATACTGCTGCTGGATGAACCCTTCAGCGGCCTGGACCCCCTCATTCGCCGCCAGATGCAGGATGAGTTGCTTGAGCTTCAGGTGGAAATTCAGAAGACCATCCTCTTCGTGACGCACGATCTGCATGAGGCGCTTAAGGTCGGGGATCGCATCGCCATCATGCGTGACGGCGAGATTATTCAGACGGGCACCCCGGAAGACGTCGTAATCAACCCGAGCGACTCGTACGTGCGGCAGTTCGTACAGGACGCGTCGCCGACGAAGGTCCTGACGGCGCGCACCGTGATGGAGCAGCCGCCTGTTCTGCTTTACTCATGGCAGGGCCCGAAAGCTGCACTCCAGACTATCCGGGACGCCAATATTGACAGCGCGTTCGTTGTGACACGCAAGGCGCGCATTCTGGGGCAGGTTACGGTTGAGGGCCTTGTCGCTCTCATCAGAAAGCGGGGCACCTTCCTCAAGGACGCGCTCGATCCGGACATCCTGACGTGCCACGCCGACTCGATTCTGGATGACCTGGTACCGCTTGTTGCCTCCACCCGCTACCCGGTGGCGGTCATTGATGAGGACAACCGTTTTCTCGGCGAAGTGTACGTCAGCACAATCATCGCAAACATGATCCAGGAGCAGGGCCCAGGGGAGGATGTCGAGACATCGGAAGAGGTGCAGGACAACCCTGCGGTGCTTGAGGGACCAGAGGATACGGAGGAGAACGAGAAGACCCCCGGGGACGGTCCGTCAGAAGGAGCAGAACAAGCATGATGGAATTCCCTGAGTTCCTCGAGATCCCACTTGCTGACCTGATTGACGGCATCATTGCCTGGATACTGACCAACCTGGGAGGAGTGCTTGACGCCATCGGAGACGGTCTCCTCGGCGGACTGGTAGCGATGGAGCGCCTGCTCCTGTGGCTGCCGTGGTTCGTCATAGTCGGCGTCGTCGGCTTTGTCGCATGGAGGGCATTGCGCCGCTGGTGGTCCGGCCCACTCATGGGGGGATTCCTCGTGTTCATCGGAATGCTTGGATACTGGGACCTCGCAATGATGACGCTCGCCCTCATAATTGCGGCCGTGCTCATCTCCCTTGCCATCGGGCTGCCTACAGGCATCCTGATGGCCCGCAATGATCGGTTTGCCAGTGTCCTCAAGCCCCTGCTGGATGCGATGCAGACGATGCCCAGCTTCGTCTACCTCATTCCGGCTCTCATGTTCTTCGGCCTGGGTAAGGTGCCGGCGGTGTTTGCTACAATCATCTATGCTGTACCCCCGGTTATCAGGCTTACGAATGTGGGCATACGGGGTGTGCCCCAGAGTGTGGTCGAAGCTGCTAAGGCGTTCGGCGCAACGTCGCGACAGGTTCTTGTTGAAGTGCAGCTCCCGCTCGCCTTTCCGTCCATAATGGTGGGCATCAACCAGACCACGATGATGGCCCTCGCCATGGTTGTGATTGCCTCGATGATCGGCGCACGCGGGCTTGGCATGGAGGTTCTCCTGGCAATCAATCGAATCGAGGTCGGAAGAGGCTTCGAGGCGGGCCTGTCAATCGTCCTGCTGGCCATCATGATTGACCGGATAACACACGCGTTCGCGGCGCAGCAGCAGTATACTAAGAGTCCATGAATTGACAGGGGAGGGGAATGAGATCATGGCAACAGAGAGAGTCGCAATCTTTATCGACGGCAGCAACCTCTACCACTCGCTTGAGTCGACGATGAAGCGCCATGACCTCAACTTCGCCGAGTTCGTGAAGAAGCTCTGTGGGGAGCGCGGCCTCTTTCGCACTTACTACTACAATGCTCTCCAGGATGCGGGCCAGCGCCCGGATGCCTTTCGTGAGCAACAGGAGTTTCTTGAGACCCTGAGGAAGACGCCCTACCTGGAGGTGCGTCTTGGGAGCATCAAGACCGCCCAGGGCACACAGATAGAGAAGGGCGTCGATATCATGCTTGCGACTGACCTACTCTACTTCGCGTGGAACAACTTCTACGACACCGCGGTGCTTGTCAGCGGTGACGCGGATTTCGCGTATGCATTCCAGGCCGTGAAGAACATGGGGAAGCATGTTGAGGTGGCCTACTTCGAGGGAACCACGGCGCGCGACCTGTTGAATGTCGCCGATGCCCGCCACCAATTGAACCGCAAGTTCTTCAATGGCCTGTGGAGCGGAAGACGGAGCCGTCGGCGCCGCTCCTCTGCGTCGTCGTCTCAGGCAGCAACAAGCACTCCACAACCTGCAGCGGGGCCGCCCCGGCCGCCTGCGGCGCTTCCGTTCAACCGTCATGGCGGCTGAACACCAGGACCGCATTCATCCCACCGAAGCCGAATGACTGGGAGATTGCCGTCTTCACGCTTGCTTCCCTCTTGACGTTCGGCACGTAGTCAAGGTCGCACTCGGGATCCGGCGTGTCGTAGTTGACCGTTGGGGGAATCACTCCGCGGGAGAGGGTCAGCGCGGTGAAAATCGCCTCAACGGCTCCGGACGCGCCCCACATGTGGCCCAGCATGGACTTGTTGGAGCTGACCATCAGCCTCTTGCTGTGCTTGCCGAACGCCCTCTTGATTGCCTTCGTCTCTGAAATATCCCCCAGCAAGGTTGCCGTTCCGTGGGCATTGATGTATTCGACTTCCGACGCAGAGACCTCCGCGTCCTCGAGGGCCAGCCTGATGCAGCGCGCCTGGCTCTCAAACTCGGGCTTCGTCGCGTGATACGCGTCGATGTTCGAACCGAAGCCGATTATCTCCGCATAGATATGAGCCCCCCGTTCCCTTGCTCGCTCCAACTCCTCCAGAATCAAGACACCCGCTCCCTCTCCGCTCACGAAGCCATCACGATGCAACTCAAACGGCCGGCTGGCTGCCTGAGGCTCATCGTTTCTCGTGGACGAAGCCTGAAGCCTGGCGAGACTGTCGATGAAAATGGGCACAATCTGGGCTTCCGCTGCGCCGGCCACCATGATGTCTGCTTCACCGTACTGTATGAGACGCATTGCGTCCCCGATGGCGTGCCCACCGCTGGCACACGCGGTGCTCACTCCGCGGCTTGGCCCCTTTATGCCGAAGGC
>JAUVYD010000244.1 GCA_030603265.1 Dehalococcoidia bacterium | reverse complement strand
TCTTTGTTGAGGACCCATCCTGACACAGGACTCGATGTGATGGAGCCACGTCTGAACGTGAATCGCGTCGAGGGAGGACTGGCGCGAAACGTCGTGCCGGATTCGTGTGTGTTCGTGGTGGACAGGCGCCTGCTGCCGAGTGAGACCGTTGACGAGGCACGCGCAGAGATAGTCCGGGCGCTTCGCAGCGTGCCAACCGTCGAATGGAGCATCCAGAGAGAGTTCGTTATTCCACCCGTGCCCCCGTGTGACGACCCTGAGGCGGATGTGTTGGCACGTATCCTCGGCGACGTGACGGGCTCGAGCGGACTCTACGGAGAGATGATTTCCGGCGATCTGCCCGCAGTTGCAACCCGGCTGTGGGGAGGCAAGGTGTTCGGGCTGGGGGTCATTCGACCGGAGAGCCACATACACGGGATTGACGAGTATGTCGTTGAGCGCGACATGGAGCAGCTTGTGGAAGTGCTTAGGCGCTTCCTTACCCGCACCCAAAAGGAGGCAGCATGACGGTCAGCATCCTGTACCGGGAGGAGTTGAGAGAATACGACTTCGGACTCGGCCATCCCTTCCGTGGCGATCGCTATGAGGTCTTTCCGCAGTTCCTGAGAGCGCACGTGCCTGAGGGCGGCAGCTACAAGTTCGTGGCTTCCGAAACCTGTACCGAGGAAGACCTGCTACTCATATGCGGCAGGGAGTACATCGATTTCAGCCGCGACTACTTCCGTGCGGCCAACCTGGGTGAGACGTTCTCCGGCAGCATGGACTTCCCGATGTACCATTCGCTGGATAACCTGCCCCGCGGGAAGCCCGGGAAGCTCGAAGAAGCCGCGCGGATGGTCATAGGACAGCTGAAGGCGGCGGCGGACCTGGTGATGCACGGCGGCGAGGAGTTCGTCATCAGCATCGGCGGCAATCTCCATCACGCCAAGCCTGACTACGGAGAGGGCTTCTGTATCTACAACGACAACGCCTTCGCGGCGAAGTACCTCCTCGAGAAGTGCGGGGTGGAACGCGTACTGGTTCTGGACACGGATGCCCACCAGGGGAATGGGACGTGTGAGTACTTCTACACCGACCCGAGGGTGCTGTTCGTTGACCTCCACCAGGACCCGACAACGCTGTACCCCGGAGTTGGCTTCGCAAACGACATCGGGAAGGGCGCAGGCCGGGGGTTCACCGTCAACGTCCCACTGCCGGTATATGCCGGCCTTGATTCCTACCGCATCGCCTTCGAGCAGATTGTTGAGCCGATTACGCGGGAGTTCAAGCCGCAGGTGATTATCCGCAACGGAGGCTCTGATCCACACTTCGCTGACGGCCTGACGAATCTTGGGTTGCCCGTGAGCGGGTTCAAGATGATTGGGGAGAAAGTCCGTGGGATGATTGAGGACTGCGGCTGCCGGGGGATTGACATAATCGGTTCCGGCTACAACATGGAGGTGCTGCCTTCGGCGTGGCTTGCACTCGTCTCCGGACTTGCCCGCTTCGGCGTAGATGTGGAGGAACCGGTACCCATACCACAGCGTTTCCTTGTCGATGCGACTGTAGACGAAACCGAGAAGGTCGTCCAACAGCTACGGGGCTATCTGAAGGACTACTGGACATGCTTCAGATAGTGGAGACTGCCGGAAACTGGCGCAGTCGGGCAGAACCGACTGCCGTGCCGCGATGGAGGATACTGTGATGCAGAAGAGCACCAGGATTACGGTGGATCTCGGCAGCGAGCAGCTGGTCAAATCCGTCAAGATTGCTGCTGTCGAGCAGGGTCGCACGGTTCGGGACATCGTCATCGAAGCCCTGACTCTCTGGCTCGAGTCCGGCCGCACCTCGAAGGGGCAGGACTACCAGACCATGATTGACACACTCAACAAATACAGAGGAGTCGGCAGCCAGTAGCGGTCAGACCCACTCCGCGGAGGAGCAGTATGGCAATAGCAGAGATTACGGTTGTGCCCTCAGGTGTCGGTCCGTCGGTGAGTGACTACGTGGTCAGGGCCATCAAGGTCATAGAGAAGCACGAGGGCGTGCGATTCCAGCTCACACCTATGGGGACCATCCTGGAAGGTGAGTTGGATAGCATCCTGGATGTGATACGAGAGGTGCACAACTGTGCGTTCGACGACCGTGTCGACAGAGTGCTAACGCTCGTGAAGATTGACGAACGGCGTGACAAGGCGCTGACCATGGAGGGAAAGCTCAGCTCGGTGCGTTCCAAGCTGGCAGACTGAATGGCATTCAACCTATGTGGGGCCGG
>JAUVYD010000007.1 GCA_030603265.1 Dehalococcoidia bacterium | reverse complement strand
GGCTACTTCTACCGTGGGACACTCGACGGCAAGAGTATTCGTGATGGTAATGGTGGAGGACTGGTCCTTCTTGGCAATGAACTGCCTGGCCCGTGAATCGGCTGGGTCCGTTGGATCCAGCTTGAGGTTCCATCCGGTTACCTCGAATGTTGTCGTATAGCCGTTCGGTCCAGTTTCGCTGATCTTGTACAGGCCGTCCGGCAATAGACCGAAGACCTCGCCCGGGGTAGCAGCGGCCGCCTTGTCGTAGACGGTGACCCAATCGCCTGAGGCAGGGTCAGCCACCCACAGTTCAATCTGGATTTGCCAACTTCCGGGAAGCGCGTCACTACCGACGACTTCCTTGATGACCGTCAGCTCGAAGGCACCTGGTGCTGAGTAGTGCAGGATCTGCGAACCTCCATCAAGACAACCGGTCGCGTACAGGTCTCCTTTATTTCCCCAGCCGTGTCCAATCTTGAGCGGCATGACATCGCCCTTGGGGCGTTCAACCCAGACGGTGTAGCACTGGTAATCTAGCACCTGGATCGTGCTGCCGGTTGGCGTAAGAAACTCGGAGCCGTCGATTGGTGCGGGAGGGTCGACCGCGTAGTTCAACGCATAGTTTGTTCCTGATGGATTGTTCAATCCTTTTGTGATGAAGACATGCGCGCTGTTGGCGCCGTCAACCTGGATGTTGATGGTCTGAAGGCCGACGTACGTATTCGTAATCGTGACGCTGGCATCGTCGAGGGAGGCCAGCTCGATAGTGCCGTATGGCACAGTGGCGGAGTTGTCGTAATTGTCAGTGCCGAAGTCAGAGAAATCGGCTGCATATCCGGAGGGGCCGTTTTCGGTGACGGTATACGTTACAGCGGGTATGTTCTCGAAGACGGCTACGCCCGTCCCGGCGACCGGCGTCATGGTTATGGGACTGTTCACACCGTCGTTGATGGTAATGTCCCAGTCTGACGGATCGTCTAAAGGCAAGTCGCCCTCAACCGCTTTCGTCACTGTGAGTGTCGCAGTCTCAACTGCTGCCGCCACCGGCATAAGGGGCAAGGCAAGCAGGGCCAGCACTGCCAGACTGGTTATTCGCAACAGAATCTTTCGCGCTCTCATCTTCTCACCTCTTGACTGGAGGAGGGCATACTTTCGTCATACCATTAGTCGTGGTTGTGGGGAAAAACACTCGCGGGAGCAGGACTTTCTGGGGGGGGGGCGCACAGGAGCCCGGATGTCGCAGTGCTTGCCTCCGCCAACCCCATCTGCCTCTCATGGACACTCGCGTCGCTCCCGCTCATTGGGTACATCTGAAATTAGCACACTATCGTTCGAAGTTCAAATTGGTCCTGGTACTGAAGGGCCAGTACCCCTCCATTCACCCGCATGGCCGGCCGGCGTCGTGGTGCACTGCAACTTGCGAGCAACTCAGGCTGTCGGAGTTGGTTCGCCCAGTGGGTTTCGAGAACGACCCCCGCGTGCGGGAGAACCAGAGATTGGGAAGGACCTGGCCGTCAGTCCTCAGCGTGTGGGAATGTGCCGATACTGCATGGGGAAGAAACCGGCGGCTGCGGAAACGACACTACGGTGGGAGTCTGTTGAAGAGCAGTCCGGACGTGACGCCCTGCGGTAGCGGCCTCACAGCGATGCGTGCTTGTCGCAGCCACGGTGTGCAGGCACAGGGAGGACGAGAGGGGTGGCAGCAGGAACCTGAAGGAACAGGGACTTCGGCGCTGCTACGCGTGCACCGCGTCCGACAGGCTGTGCGACAGCGAGCGTCGAGCGCGAGCCAGCAACCCCTCTACCGCCTTCGGCGAGCGCCCCATCTCGTTCCCGATAGCCACCACCGAGAGCCCGTCGAAGTACTTGAAACGCAACACGTCCCCGTACGGGGGTGGTAGTGTGCCGAGGGCCTGCTGAACCGTGTCCCTTGTCTCCTTGGTCTCAAACCATAGCTCGATCGGCGATGTATTGCCGTTGTCGTGTGAGTTCTCTTCCGGCAATAGCTCGACAGCCGCAGCGTCCTGCCCCTGCGTCGGAGGGAGTTTCCTGTAGTGGTCGGATATCTTGTGCTGCGCGATGGAGCAGAGCCAGGTGTAGGCACTGGACCCGGAGCGGAACCGTGCGAAGGAAATCAGGGCTGCGGCGAATGCCTCTTGCACAATGTCCTCGGCGGTGCTCCTATCGCTGTGTACACGTGGCAGTACGAACTTGAGGAGCCTGTCGCGGTAGCCCTCGTAGAGTTCCTCGATCGTCTCTTGCGAGGCGTCGGTCGGTTTTTCCGGAAAGACGGTGTCGGTTTCTCGATGAATCATAGTAGTCCCCCCGTTGCTACAATGGGCGCACTTCCCCTTGGGCAAATTTGTAGCAGTGCACCATCCCGGGGGACATCGCACGTAGGTACTGAATGCCGGGGGCTAGTTCGTACGGAGACATCCGTTGGGGGGACCGGGGTAGGGGGCGCGGGCGAGCATGTGACGTGCAGGAGAGGTCGGGCGCTTTGACCGCAAAATGGGCCTGTGGTAAATTATGAAACCGTCGACGGCAGCGTAGCTCAGTGGTAGAGCAGGGGACTCATAAGCCCTTGGTCATTGGTTCAAATCCAATCGCTGCCACCACCCCATCTTTCCATCATCCGCCCGTGTTGTCGCCCGAAGGCGGCTGGCAGGCCGGGCAGTAGTACGAACCTCTCTTGCGAACCATCATGCGCTGGAGCGTTGTTCCACAGCTCGGGCACGGCTCTCCCTTCTTGTGGGCCACGTTGAAGCCGAAGTGCGCTGTGCCATGCTCTCCGTTCGGCAGTGCGTATGTGCTGACGCTCGCCCCCTTGCTGGCGATGGCATCGGTCAGCACCTGCCGCAGAGCTTTCCAGAGTGACGTGACCGGGGAGATGTCGAGGTTCCTTGCCGGAGTCATGGGGTGGATGCGCGCAAGGAAGAGCGCCTCGTCTGCGTACATGTTGCCCACACCCGCGACGATTTGCTGGTCGAGCAGCGCTGCCTTCACAGGGATGCGGTGTCGTGAGAGTTGAGCATGCAGCAGGTCGACGGTGAACTCGTCGCTTAGCGGCTCGGGACCGAGTCGGCCGAAGAGGGCCTCGACGTCATCCAGGAATTCAAGCGTGCCGAGGCGTCTCACGTCGTTGAAATACAGGTGCACGCCATTCGAGAGAACCAGCACTGCGCGGACCCGCGAACCTGCGTCAGGTTCTCGCAGCAACAGCGAGCCCGTCATGCGGAGGTGAACCGCGAGGCCCTTCCCTCCCTCAAGCGCGAAGACGAGATGCTTGCCTCGCCGCAGTACGCCGGTGATGCGTCTGCCGATTGGCCCCGTCTGCAGACGCTCCCTGTCCCCTCGTGAGATGGCTGGGTCGACCAGCCGTATCGCGATGAAGCTCTCGTCCAAGACGAGGGGTTCCAGCGCGCGGCGTATCGTCTCGACCTCAGGCAGCTCAGGCATGTGAGCTAGTGTAGGCCATCAGGGCCAGGGCTCCAAGAGTCAATCGTGTATAATCGCAGATTGTGCGTCATTTGGCGTGGCAACGGAGGCTGCATGTACAGGATTCTGGAGAGGGAGGACCTGACTCCCACGATTCACCTTCTGAAGATAGAGGCGCCGCGGGTGGCGCGGAAGGCCCAGGCGGGCCAGTTCGTCATACTGCACCATGGTGAGGAGGGAGAGCGCATCCCTCTCACGATTGCTGACTGGGACCGGGCCGAAGGCACGGTAACGGTCGTCTTCATGGAAGTTGGTACGAGCACGCGCAAGTTCGCGCAGTTCAAGGCCGGCGATGTGGTGGATGACTTCGTCGGCCCGCTTGGCAAGCCCACCGAGATTGAGAACTATGGCACGGTTGTCTGTGTGGCCGGGGGGTTCGCGATTGCCACCATTGTGCCCATCGCCCGTGCGATGAAAGCCGCCGGCAACAGGGTGATTTCCATCATGGGCTTCCGAACGAAGGACCTCGTGTTCTGGGAGGACCGTCTGGGCCAGTTCAGCGACGAACTCATCGTCACCACTGACGACGGCTCCTACGGGAGGAAGGGTCTTGTGACCGAGCCACTGACGGAGCTTCTGAAGACGAGGGACATTGGCCGGGTCATAGCTATCGGCCCGACCATCATGATGAAGTTCTCCGCTCTCACCTCGAAGCCCTTCGGTGTGAAGACGATTGTGAGCCTGAATCCCATCATGGTGGACGGCACGGGGATGTGTGGTGCGTGCCGTGTTGAGGTCGGTGGTGAGACGAAGCTGGCGTGTGTTGACGGCCCGGACTTTGACGCCCATCTCGTTGACTGGGACCTGCTTATCAGCCGACAGCGGGCGTACCTCGATCAGGAGAAGACATCCGACGAGCGTCGGCAACATCATTGCAGCGGAGGCGGACACTGTGGCTAAGAAAGAACTGAACCTGAACAGAGTCTCTATGCCGAAGCAAGACCCGCAGGAACGGGCGAGGAACTTCGGCGAGGTGTCGCTGGGCTATTCGAAAGCCCAGGCAATCGCAGAGGCCGACCGCTGTCTCCAGTGCCTGAAACCGACGTGTAAGGACGGCTGCCCTGTGAACGTGGATATTCCCGAGTTCATCAAGGCGCTACGCGAGGACGATATGCCCGAGGCCGTGCGGGCACTGAAGGCGAAGAACAGCCTGCCTGCCGTGTGCGGACGGGTCTGCCCGCAGGAGCAGCAGTGTGAGAAGTTGTGCGTTCTGGCACGGAAGGGCGCGCCTGTCGCTATCGGTCGTCTGGAGCGATATGTCGCGGACTGGGACCTGGCCACTGAGGGCACTCCCGAACCGCAAGCCGCGACCGCAGTGCGGGGCCGGAAGCGCATTGCAGTTGTGGGCGCAGGTCCGGCCGGTCTCACGTGTGCCTCAGACCTGGCGAAGATGGGATATGGTGTGACCATGTTTGAGGCCCTCCACACTGCGGGGGGAGTCCTGAAGTACGGCATCCCGGAGTTCAGGCTGCCGAAGAACATCGTCCAGGCGGAAGTCGACTACGTGAAGTCGCTCGGCGTTGAACTCGTGCTCGACAACGTCGTCGGCAGGACCGAACTCGTCGATGAGCTCTTTGAGGAGGGGTTCGACGCCGTGTTTCTTTCCCCGGGCGCGGGAGCGCCCATGTTCCTCAACATCCCGGGCGAGAACCTGAACAACGTCTACTCGGCCAATGAGTTCCTCACTCGCGTCAATCTGATGAAGGCGTACCTGTTTCCCCAGTACGACACGCCGGTCAAGGTTGGCAGGAGGGTCGCCGTATTCGGCGGCGGAAACGTTGCGATGGACTCATCGCGGTGCGCGCTCCGCCTTGGCGCGGAGGAAGTGTACATAGTGTACAGGCGGTCGGAGGCGGAGCTGCCGGCGAGGGAAGAGGAACGGGAGAACGCGAAGGAAGAAGGGGTCATCTTCAAGTTACTCACCAATCCGAAGCGCTTGCTCGATGACGGGCAGGGCAACGTAAGGGCAGTCGAGTGCTATGAGATGGAGCTGGGGGAGCCGGATGAGAGCGGGAGAAGACGCCCCATTGTGAAGCCCGGCACCGAGTTCGAGATTGAGATAGACACGGCCATAATCGCGCTTGGCACGCGTCCGAATCCGGTCATTCCGTCCACCACGCCCGGCCTCGAATTGACGCGGCAGGGCACGATAGCCACCGATGTCGCCACCGGCCGCACGAGCAGGGAAGGTATCTGGTGTGGGGGAGACATGGCCACCGGCGCCGCCACAGTCATAGACGCCATGGGGGCAGGCAGGCGCGCCGCGACCGATATCGACCGGTATCTGCGGCAGAAGTAATGCCGGTCTGCCGGGCTATGTGACCGGCGTCATGTCGGCCCAATTCGGGCCGGCCTTGAGGTCTACCTTGAGCGGCACCGATAGGGCCACTGCGCGGGGCATGAGCTCTTCCACGATCTGCCTGACTCGCGCCCGCTCGTCCTCCAGGACCTCGAACAGGAGTTCGTCGTGAATCTGCAGCAGCATCCTGCTGCGCAACTTGTCCGTTCGCATCGCCTCATGAATCCTGATCATGGCAACCTTGATGATGTCTGCCGAAGTGCCCTGAACAGGGGCGTTGACTGCCATCCGCTCAGCCGCCTCTCGGACCTGTCGGTTCGTTGAGCGTATCTCCAGGATATAGCGTCTCCTGCCGAGCAGTGTCTGGACATACCCGTCTTCTCGTGCGCTCTCCTTGGTTCTCTCAATCCACCGGCGGACCCCCGGGTACTGCTCGAAGTAGGCTTTGATGAACCGGGATGCCTCGGCGCGCGTGAACCCCGTTGCCTGCTCAAGGCCGTAGTCACTCATGCCGTACACGACGCCGAAATTGACGACCTTGGCGGCCCTGCGCATCTCGGCCGTCACCTCGTCAAGTGGAACGCCAAAGACCTTGCTCGCCGTGGTCCTGTGTATGTCCTCGTCGTTCGCGAAGGCGGCGAGGAGTTCCTTATCCTGCGACAGGTGTGCGAGTGCCCGCAGGTCAATCTGCGAGTAGTCCGCACTGAGAAGCACGCCTCCTGCGGGCGCAATGACTGCCGCCCGTATCGTCTTGCCGAGTTCGCTCCTGACAGGCAGATTCTGAAGGTTCGGCTCGCTCGACGACAGACGCCCTGTCGTTGTTCCTGTCTGACTGAACACCGTGTGCACCCTGCCCGTCCTCGGGTTCACGAGTGCGGGCAGCGTGTCGACGTAGGTCGACTTCAGCTTGGATAGCTGCCTGTACTGCAGCACAAGGTCGATGACGGGGTTGGCATTTCTGAGTGTCTCCAGAAGAGCCGCTTCAGTTGAGTAGCTTCCCTTGGTCTTGCGCCCGCCCGGCAGCCCGAGTTCGTCGAAAAGGACATTCCCGAGTTGCTTGGGAGAGTTGACGTTGAACATGTGCCCGACTTCGTTGTAGATGCCGACCTCCAGTCTCTTGAGGTCGTCTGCCAGTCTTCGAGACATCTCTCGTAGCATGGCCGTGTCTATCAGTATGCCGCTCTCTTCCATTGCCGCGAGCACAGGGATGAGCGGCAGTTCCACGTCGCGGAATAGCGGCCCAAGCCCTTTCTTCTCCAGCTCGCCATCGAGGGGCTCTCTGAGCGCCCAGCATATGTCGGAGCGTTGAGCAAGCCATCGGGCGATGTCGTCGTCTCCGGCGGCCAGCCCTCCCCCGGAATCCGGCGCGTCCGGAAGCGATAGCCCCAGCCGGGTCAGGGCAAGAGACTGGAGCGAGACGTTCTTCTCTCCGGCAAGGTGTGCCGCGATAGAGATATCGAAAGCAAGTCCTCTGAATGTCAGACCGTACCGCGACAGTTGCCTCGTGAGGACTTTGGCGTCCTCGCATATCTTGTGGAGCTTCTCGTTTCCAAGCATGGAGGCGAGGAATTCGGGCGGTTGTGCCAGGGGAAGCTGGTCGAGCGGCCCGAAAGGCATCGGTTCAAGCGGCACATAGAACGTATGGCCCTTGCCTGCGGACACGGCGACACCGAGCGCTGTCGCCTCCGTCGGGCCGTCGGCGCGTGTCCGCTGCGCGCGGCGCCGCCCATTGCCGTCCAGCGCAAGAGATATGACCGTCTCGGATGTGTGTGCAAGCTTCTCCAGAACCTCGTGCTCTTCCCGTGCACGGGACACGACCTGCACCTTCGATTGCGTCGGCGCGGGCGCAGGTTCCTCCGGATGCGCGTCTGCCCTGGTGGCCGATGGGAGGCGCGACAGCAGACGGGTGAACTCAAGCTCTGCAAACAGGCGCTGTGCCTGTTCCGGCCTGTACTCTCCGATGGCGCAGTCCGAGAGGGTGAGCTGCACGGGGACGTCTGTCACGATGGTCGCCAGGCGCTGACTCAAGTCGGCCTGGGTTCTGGAAGAGAGCATGATTGCCTGCAGCCTCTGGGGCGTGACCTCCGCGAGGTGCTCGTAGACTCCCTCGAGGCTCTTGAACTGCGCGAGAAGACGCGCTGCTGTCTTCTCGCCCACTCCCTGCACTCCCGGGATGTTGTCGGAGGGGTCGCCGACGAGCGCCTTGTAGGCTGCGAACTGCTCCGGCGACACTCCGAATCTAGCCTCGACCGCAGCAGCGTCGTACGAGGCGGCTTCGCTGAAATTCCTTCCGGGCAGCAGTATCCTGATGCCCGGACCTGCCATCTGCAGCAGGTCGCGGTCGCCAGTGAGGATGGCCGCTTCCATGTTGAGGTTGCGGGACTGTATCGCCAGTGCCCCCAGTATGTCATCTGCCTCGTAGCCGGCGACTTCGAAAGCCGGCATGCCGAGCGCGCTGACGAGTTCATGGACCCGTCGTATCTGACTCCTGAGTTCCTCGGGTGTGGGTGGGCGGTGGGCCTTGTACTGGTCAAACAGCTTGTGCCTGAACGTCGGCGCAGGATAGTCGAACGCTATGGCCCAGTGCGTTGCCTTCTGGTCGGCAACGACCTTCAATAGAGTGTTCGTGAACCCGTACACTGCGTTCACCATCTCTCCCGTCTTCGATGTTGTGAGAGGAGGGAGGGCATGGAAGGCGCGGTGAATCAGGGCGTTGCCGTCGACCAAGAGAAGCAGGGGCTGTTGCGGCGGTTGCATCGCTCTCATTATACCGTTCGAACGCCATGCTATACTAAATGGCCGTGAAGAAAGACCTCCTCTCCGTTGCTGACCTCAGCCGCGGAGAGGTCGAGCAGCTTGTAGAGCAGGCCCTCGTGATGAAGCAGGGCGAGATGCGCTGCCTTCTCCCGTGGAGGTCTGTGGCGCTCTTGTTCGAGAAGCCCTCGCTTCGTACAAGAGTTAGCTTCGAGGTTGCGGTCGCCCAGCTGGGTGGTCACTGTGTGTATCTTTCACCCCAGGAGGTCGGTCTGGGGAAGCGCGAACCTGTTCCCGACGTGGCGCGTGTCCTGAGCCGCTACGTTGACTGCATTGTGGCCCGCGTGTTCAGTCATCAGACACTGGTCTCACTGGCTCAATCCGCGTCTGTCTCGGTCATCAATGCCCTCTCCGATGTGGAGCACCCCTGCCAGGCGCTTGCTGACCTGCTGACCATCCGTGAAAAGAAGGGGAGCATCGAGGGACTGCGACTGGCATTCGTCGGTGACGGCAACAATGTGGCGCGCAGTCTTGCCCTGCTGTCGGCGATGATGGGCGTTGACTTTGCGATTGCGTCACCGGAGGGCTATCAACTGGACGAAGACACCGTGAAGCGGGCCCGTTCGTTTGCCGCAGCCAGTGGCAGCAAGGTCGTGGTCACAGGAGACCCGTCCGAGGCTGTCCGTGATGCTGATGTTGTGTATACTGATGCGTGGGCAAGTATGGGGCAGGAGGAAGAGGCCGGGGCCCGGCATAAGGCGTTTGAAGGCTACCAGGTCAACGATTCTCTCCTCTCCCGGGCGAAGCAGGACGTGGTCTTCATGCATTGCCTCCCTGCCCATCATGGCGAGGAGGTCACTTCAGACGTGTTGAATGGGCCGGCCTCAATCGTGTTTGACCAGGCAGAGAACAGGCTGCACATCCAGAAGGCCGTGCTGTCGCAGATACTCCTTGCCCCTGACTAAGGGGGTGTGTTGATGTCCAGACCCATTGTTGCTCTCGTTGGCAGGACCAACGTTGGCAAATCCACGCTTCTCAATCGCATAGTAGGCGGCCGGTACGCCGTTGTCGACGACCAACCGAACGTGACCAGGGACAGGCTGTTCTTTCCCGTGACGTGGCAGGGTCGCGACTTGACTATTGTCGACACTGGAGGATGGGGTGTCGATGCGGACTCGCCCATCGGGTCCAAGGTGAAGCGGCAGGCCGAGCTTGCAGTCGCCCAGGCCGATGTCGTCATACTTGTGGTCGCGGCGACGGACGGAGTCATTGCGGCCGATGAGGAGGCTGCATCGCTCGTGCGTGCTGCAGGAAAGCCCGCCG
The DNA here is from genome assembly GCA_030603265.1 of Dehalococcoidia bacterium. Classification (GTDB taxonomy): domain Bacteria; phylum Chloroflexota; class Dehalococcoidia; order GIF9; family AB-539-J10; genus SKVJ01. The sequence goes on along the minus strand of JAUVYD010000007.1, from coordinate 8,406 downwards.
TGCTGGCCGTGAACAAGATCGACACTTCGCTGCGCGACTCGCTCGTGCCGGAGTTCCATAGACTGGGCATAGAAGAAGTCGTGCCCGTGAGTGCACTTCACAACCGGGGCATGGGCCACCTCGAAGACGCGGTGGTGCAATTGCTGCCCCCGCAGGGGCCTCCGGAGGAGGTGGACGACAGTGTCGTGCGCCTGGCCATTGTCGGTCGGCCCAATGCGGGCAAGTCGACTCTGCTCAACGCATTGCTTGGCGACGAGCGGGCGATTGTCGATGAAACACCAGGTACGACGAGGGACTCCCTGGACGCGGACCTCGAGTGGCAGGGCAGACAGCTCGTGCTTGTCGATACGGCAGGAATACGCAAGCGCACCCGTGTCACCTACGGAGTGGACTACTTCTCGGTCCTCCGTGCCCTTCATGCTATTGACCGCTCTGATGTTGCCCTCCTGGTCCTTGATGCTACCGATCCAGCTACGGCGCAGGACATCAACATCGCAAGGTATGTCACCGAGTCAGGCCGTGGACTCGTTCTCGTGGTGAACAAGTGGGACCTGGTGCCGTCGGAGTACCGTGAGACGCACAAGGACTGGATGAAACGCCGGCTCCCGTTCCTGTCATTTGTTCCTGTCCTGCACATTTCCGCCAGGGATGGGACGAACGTGAAGCGCGTCCTGCAGAGAGCCCTCGATGTGTGGCAGTCGAGAGGACGCCGGCTGTCTCGCTCTACGGTGGACAATGCGATAAGGGAGGCCGTGGAGCTTCACTCCCCTCCGCGCGTCGGAACGAGAAGGCTCAATGTCATCTGGGCCCACCAGGATGAGGAGAACCCCTGGACCTTCGTTCTTCATGTGAACGAGCCAACGCTCGTGCCCACTACGTATGAACGGTATCTGGAGCACCATATGCGGCGGAAGTTTGGCTATCGTGGTGTCCCCCTGCATTTCACGTTCGTGCGCGCGGGCCGTCCCCGCCGGGCTGAGCAGGAGCCTCAAGGCTGATGAGTACAGTCTTGTTGCTCGGCATTCTGGCGCTGTCATACTTCCTTGGCTCCGTCCCCGTCGGCATCCTCATCACGAGGTGGAAGACAGGTGAAGACCTGCGGGAGACCGGAAGCGGCAAGACCGGCGCCACGAATGTGATGAGGTCCGCAGGCGCGAAGCTGGGCCTTCTCACCCTCTTTCTGGATGGGCTGAAAGCCGGGGTGGCTGTCATCATTGCCACAATGGTTGCGAGCCAGGTCGCCCTGGGATTGGGGTCTCTGGTGCTTGATGTCTCCGTCGTACAGGGGTTGGCCGGCCTGGCAGCCATGGCGGGCCACAATCGGCCTATGTTCTCGAGATTCCGCGGGGGCAGAGGTGTGTCTGCGTTCTTCGGCACGATGTGCATAATCCATCTGCCGGCGGCCCTCTTCGGCATCGAGGTCCTGGCCATCGTTGCGCTTGTCACCCGACGTATGTCGCTCGGCTCTCTTCTCGGTGGCGTGGCTACATGCTCTGTGATGCTTGTGTTGTTCCTGACAGGATGGGTTGTTCTGCCGCACCTTCTGTATGCGGTGGTGGCAACTGGTTGGCTGGTCTTCAAGCACCGTGACAACATCGGGCGTCTGCGTAATGGTACCGAGCGGAGGCTCTTCTAGGGTTCGGTCGGCGAGTATGGAAAAGGTAGCCGTAGTCGGCAACACAAGCTGGGGCAACACCATTGCGGCGCTGCTGGCCAGGAGGGGGCTGAATGCATGGCTGCTGACGCGGTCGGAGGAGGAGACCCTGTTGCTTCAGAACAGCGGTCTCCGCTACTGCCCGACCCACAGAGAACAGGAGGCCCTTGAAGGTACGCGCTTCGTCGTATGGGCTGTCCCGTCTCAGACGATGCGTGCCAACGCGACGCGCCTCCGAGGAGCGTTCGACCCCGGCGTGTGCCACGTGAGCGCGGCCAAAGGACTGGAGGTGGAATCAGGCAAGAGGATGACGCAGGTGCTTGAGGCCGTGCTTGGAGACGGTCCGTTACGAGGACTCTGCGCTCTCTCGGGCCCGAACCTCGCCGCGGAGATTTCGAGCGGCTTGCCTGCGGCGTCGGTTGTTGCATCGGCTGACATCGGTCTTGCGAAAGAAGTGCAGTCCCTGTTCGGCTCTGACCGCTTCGTCACTGTGACAAGCGATGACCTTGTCGGTGTTGAGTTGGCAGGGGCCCTCAAGAATATCGTTGCGCTGGGAGCCGGCATGATGGACGGGCTTTCTCTCGGCGACAATGCGAAGGCAGCGTTTATCGCGTTCACATGGAGCGAGGTCATCTCGTTCGGCGTTGCCCTCGGCGCTCGCGAGTCCACGTTCTACGGTCTGGCAGGCTTCGGTGATGTCGTGGCAACCTGTGTCAGTGACCTTAGCCGGAATCACCATGTGGGTCGTGAGATAGCCCGCGGACGGCGCCTTGATGACGTGCTGGACTCAATGCATCACGTCGCAGAAGGCGTCCACACCACGCGGGCGGTGCAGCGGCTGGTGAGCGAACTGGGAGTAGAAGCGCCAATCATGATGGCCATCTACCGAATCCTTTTCGAGGGTTACCCTGTCGCGAGGACGGTTGCCAGATTCACGGGCCAGGTCAGGCGCGCTTGATGAGGCGTCTCTCGCCTCCGCGTCTGCTACTCCGCAGGCAGTGTCCTGGCCAGTTCCTCGAATAGCTTGCGCTGGTCGCGATTCAGCTTTCTGGGCGTGACGACCTTGATGTGGACGAAGTGGTCGCCGTGATGTCTCCCACTTTGTTCGTGAATACCCTTCCCCTTGAAGCGCAGGAGCTTTCCCGTCTGTGTGTTTTCCGGAACGTGGACAGAGGTGGTCCCGCCCAGGAAGGGCACCTCCACATCGGTGCCGAGAGCGGCCTGCGCAAAGTTGACAGGAATCTCGCAGTGGATGTCGAGACCGTCCCTGCGGAATAGCTCATGTGGCGTGACCTCCACAGCAATGAGAACGTCTCCCGGTCGCCCACCGTTCGGCCCGATGCTTCCCTGTCCCTTGAGGGTGATAACGCTGCCGCTGTCGACGCCTGCAGGCACCTGTGTCTTCAGAGTGCGGGTTCCCGTCACAACCGTGGCCCCGTTGCATGCCGAGCACGGTTGTGCCACCACGAACCCTGTTCCTCCACACCTGGGACATCGCACAACGTGACTGAAGCGGCCGAAAATGCTCTGCTCAACCCTTCTGAGCTTTCCGCTACCCCGGCAATCGGGGCACTTCAGTGGTGCTGTCCCGGGGGCACATCCCGTTCCCCTGCATTCGGCGCACGATTCTCTCCGCTTGACAGTGAACTCGCGGAGGCAGCCGAATGCCGCTTCCTCAAGTGAGAGCCTCACTCCGACCTGGAAGCTCTCCCCTTGACGTGGAGCACGCGCGGCCGAGTCACCAAAGGCGCTGCCAAAGAACGTGTCAAATATCTCGCCCAGGCCACCAAAGCCAAAGTCCTCGAATCCTGGTGTCCGCTGGCCCGCGTGACCGTACAGGTCGTATGTCTGGCGCTTGGCTGGATCGCAGAGGCACTGATAGGCCTCATTGATCTCCTTGAATATGCCCTCGGCCTCGGGATTGCGGTTGCGGTCGGGGTGGTATTGGAAGGCCAGTTTCCTGAACGCCTTCCTGACCTCCTCGGCATTCGCGTTGCGAGTGACCCCAAGAATCTCGTAGTAGTCGCGGCTTACCTGCATTCGCTTATGCTCCGAACCCCCCATTGTAAATGCGCGACGCAGGAGATGACAAATGCTGCGAACAAACTCGTGTTCGTCCTGCAAGCGCGACCGGACTCAGCCATTGCCGGTGCTATAATCGAACCGTGAACAGGGAGGATGTGCGCAGGGTTGTCGGGCGCTACGAGAAGCAGCCGATTGACGGGCGGCACCTTGTACCGGCGGCAGTACTGATACCTCTTCTGTGCAAGGACGGCGAATTGCATGTCCTGCTCACGGAGCGCACCGATGAAGTTGGCTTGCACAAGGGGCAGGTCTGCTTTCCCGGTGGCACAAGCCAGGTAGAGGACGACAGTCTTCTTGAGACGGCGCTCCGGGAGGCGTGGGAGGAGACAGGCCTGCGACCTGAGGACGTCGAAGTGATAGGAGAGATAGATGACAATGTTGTGGCGAGCACCGGCTACGTGATAACGCCTTTCGTTGGCTTCATTCCCTACCCCTACGCTTTTCACGCGAATGAGCAGGAGACGAAGGACATCTTCTGCGTTCCACTCGCGGTCCTGATGGACCCTCAGAGGTTCCGGCACGAGGAGCGTGCCATCGGTGAGTACTACTACTCCGGGCCTGTCTGTGACTATGACGGGCACGTTATCTGGGGAGCCACGGGTCGCATGCTGAGGGATCTGGTTGACATGCTCGACACCACTGAAGCATGAGGAACGTGGACCTTGTCCTTCGCAGGAGCCTTTCTCGTGCAGGGTTCTCGGCATGAGCGTGATGGAGAGCATAGCCGCTGCGGCTTTCGGGAGTCAGTTCCTCGAATCCGTGTGCCAGAGTCTGCAAGGCGATGTGAGATTTCATACGCGTCCTTGACAAGAAATCTGCATCTGCAGTACGATTCATACGCTAATCATGTGGAGATGAGAGGTCATGCGCGTGCAGAAAGATGCGAGCAATCCGGTTCGGCAGGCAGTCGAAATCCCGGATGAGATGCGCCGGGCCTGTGAGGCTCTGTGTCACATGCTCGACTCGAGTGTTCGAGGGCCGGGTTACTCGGAGCCTCGGTATGTCATAAGCGTCGCGTCGAGAATGGTGGGCATAGAGGCACACCGCCTTCGACATTACGAGCGTCTCGGCTTTGTCTGTCCCGGTCGCTCGGGCGGCAACACGAGGCTCTACTCACAGGATGACATCGACCACCTGCGCTGTGTCAGGACGCTGATGAATGAGCTCGGCCTGAATTCAGCTGGTGTCCAGTTTGCGCTCGCACTCATGAGGCGAATGGAAGACCTGCAGCGGGAAGTTGTCGGCATGTCCAGCAGGCTTGGCCGGCTGGAGCGCAGGAGACGCGGCGTAAATGGCGCCAACGACCCGGACGGCGAGGAATAGCAGATGGGCATGCAGCAGGGAATCGGACCCCTCACCCCGGACAAGTTTACCGAGCAGGCGCAGCAGGTACTGGCTGCCTCGCAAGAACTCGTCCGGGAGTTCCGGCACAACCAGTGGGACGTGGAGCATATTGCGCTGGCGCTGGCGGAGGAGAAGGGTGGCTTGATGGAGCGCATTCTGCAGGAGATGGGAGTCGACAGTGACCAGCTTCGGACTGCCCTGCGGCGCTCCCTGGAATCCCTTCCGAAGGTTGCGTATGAGGGGACACAGATATACGCGACGCCGCGTGCCCTGCAAGTAGTTGAAGGCGCCCGGCAGGAGGCCGAGCGTTTTCGCGACGAGTTCATCAGTACGGAGCACATGCTGATTGCCATTGCTGGTGGGAGGACCGGGGAGTCGGCCAGAATCCTGGGCGATTTCGGAATCAGCCAGGAGCGAGTCTATCAGGTCCTTCGGACGATACGTGGCGGACACCGTGTAACCGACCAGCACGCGGAGAGCAAGTATCGCTCGCTCGAGAAGTATGGACATGATCTCACTGAGATGGCGCGACAGGGGCGGCTTGACCCTGTTATCGGGCGAGACGAGGAAATCCGGCGCACCATTCAGATTCTCTCGAGGCGCACGAAGAACAACCCGGTCCTGATAGGCGACGCGGGCGTCGGAAAGACGGCGATTGCAGAAGGACTGGCGCAGCGGGTTGTCGCGGAGGATGTTCCCGGTTCGCTGAAAGACAAGCGGGTGGTCGCACTCGACATGGCGGCGCTTGTTGCGGGCAGCAAGTTCAGGGGCGAGTTCGAGGAGAGGTTGAAGGCGGTCCTTGACGAAGTTCACCAGGCGAGCGGAGAGGTGGTTCTCTTCATCGACGAGCTTCACACCGTGGTAGGCGCCGGTGCGGCCGAAGGCGCCATAGATGCGAGCAATATGCTCAAACCCGCCCTCGCACGGGGGGAACTCCAGTGCGTGGGAGCGACAACACTTGACGAGTACCGGCGGTTTGTCGAGAAGGACAGGGCGCTCGAACGGCGCTTCCAGCCGGTCTTCGTGGGTGAACCCGATATCCCGACAACGCTGGAGATACTGAAGGCTCTCCGACCCCGCTACGAAGCTCATCACAAGACGGTGAAGATTGATGATTCCGCGCTCGAGGCGGCTGCGAAGCTCTCCGAACGGTACATCTCCGACAGGTTCCTGCCCGACAAGGCCATCGACCTCATCGATGAAGCTGCGAGCAAGATGCGACTGGACATGGAGAGCGCGCCCGCAGAGGTGAAGGGACTTGAGCTGCGCATTCGTCACCTGCATGACAAGGAGGACTCCGCCGCGCAGCGGCAGGACCATGAGGAAGCTGCCTCCCTGAAAGCCGAGATTTCCAGATTGGAGACCGAGTACAGCGATGTGAAGTGCCGGTGGCAGGCAGAGAAACGACTTGATGGAGTTGTCAGAGATGAGGATATTGCCGCCATGGTGTCACAGTGGACGGGTATACCTGTGGCCCGCATGCTTGAGGCGGAGGCGGGCAAGCTTGTGAACATGGAGGCGCGACTGCACGAACGCCTTGTCGACCAGGAGGAGGCCGTGTCGGCCGTAGCTGAGGCGATACGGCGCAGTCGGGCCGGACTCAAGAATCCCCGCAGGCCGATAGGCAGTTTCATCTTCCTCGGCCCGACAGGCGTTGGCAAGACGGAACTCGCTCGTGCGCTGGCGTGGTTCCTCTTCGACGACGAAGATGCCATTGTGCGGCTAGACATGTCCGAGTACATGGAGAAGCACACCGTGTCCCGCCTGATAGGTGCTCCTCCCGGGTACGTCGGATATGACGAGGGAGGGCAGCTCACCGAGGCTGTCAGGCGCAGGCCCTACCGCCTCATCCTTTTCGACGAGATTGAGAAGGCGCATCCTGACGTCTTCAATATCCTGCTTCAGTTGCTTGAGGACGGCAGGTTGACAGATGGGCACGGGCGTTCAGTCGACTTCAAGAACACGGTTGTGATAATGACGAGCAACCTCGGAACGTCGGAGTTCCAGCACCAGGCTGTCGGTTTCGCTCGAGGCGAAGACCTGGGGGAGTCCGACATGCGCAAGAGCATCGAGGCGGAACTGAAGCGGACCTTCCGGCCCGAGCTGCTCAACAGGATTGACGATATCGTGATTTTCCGCCCGCTGCACGATGAGCATCTCCGGAAGATAATCGAGTTGATGCTGCGAGAGACGGAGGAACGTCTTGGCGAGCGCGACGTGACACTCGAAGTGGATGATGAGGCCAGGACGTGGCTTATCAGCAGGGGGCATGACCCGGTGTACGGCGCGCGACCCCTTCGACGCGCCATCGAGAAACACGTTGAGAACCCGCTTTCGACTCGACTTCTTAGCGGGGAGATTCGTGATGGCGATCATGTGAGAGTCGCCGTGCATGACGACGAGCTGGCGTTCATAGTCGACGAACGAGAGCGACTTCTCAGCGACTGAAGAGGTCGCGACTCCCTACGTGAGGTTCCCATAAGGTATAATTCGCCCCTGTGGAGATAAAGACATCGCGACGTGAGTTCGCTATTGCGGCGGCCTCCGTCGTAGTCACTGTGGTTCTTTGCGTCCTGATCATCCAGCACCGCACGTACCTGGATGAGATTTCGAAGTGGGGCTACGTTGGCTGCTTCCTCATCAACGTATTCGCCACCGGGACTTTTGTCGTTCCCGGGATGGGTGCAGTGATAACGTTCACACTAGGCGGTGTCCTCCATCCGACTGTCGTTGGCGTTGTCGCCGGCCTTGGAGAGGCCACCGGTGCTGTGGGGGCCTATCTGACCGGGTACGGCGGACGTGGCTTGCTGCTCAGCAGTCAGATGGAGCAACGCTTCTCCGGGGTCATGCAGAGGCACGGCTCGAAGGCGATGTTTCTCATGGCAGTCCTCATCAACCCCATCTACTACCCCTTTGCCGTGTGGATGGGAGTGCTGCGTGTGCACATGGGCAAGTTCTTCTTCCTGACACTGCTGGGCAGGACCCTGAAGAACCTCCTGCTTGCCTACGTCGGCTACTTCGGCATCCGAACGGTGTTCCAGTGGCTCGGACTCGGCGTCTGACTTGTGGGGGCATCGCTTCATACGGTATATTTGTCGTTCAGCGGGGCTGTAGCTCAATCGGGAGAGCGTCTGACTGGCAGTCAGAAGGTAGTGGGTTCGAATCCCATCAGCTCCACCATCTCGAATACTCTTGGGGCAGTGCATGAGGCGTGCTGTGTCGCTGGTGTGGTTCTTCCGAACGGACATCCCTCCAGACAAAGATTCGGTCTTGTTGCGTCGCTTGATAGCATGCCTGCCATGCGGCGGGTCGGCGCATGATAC
>JAUVYD010000187.1 GCA_030603265.1 Dehalococcoidia bacterium | reverse complement strand
CGATACCCTGCTCCGCAATCCTGGCTTCAATGGCGCGACAGGTCGAGAATGACAGGATATTGGCCTCGAACCCGAGAGTCCGGACTCCCTTCTCGGAGGCATGGCGCACCGCGAGGTCAACGAGCCCTCGCTCAGCCACGCAGACTCGGCCGAACTGCACCTGGCCCCGGGCCTGCTCAGCGTACCTGGAATCTGTGGCCAGGACTGCGTCATCCGCGGACACGAATGCCCACCCGGATGAACCCGTGAAACCCAGGACGTATCGTACGTTCTCGGGGGAGGCGACGAGCAGGCAGTCGAGCCCTTTCTGCTTCAACGCTTGCCTGACGGCCTTCAGCCGCCCGGGGAAGCCTGTGGTCTCCGCTCTATTCGTCGGTCGACTCATCAGCCTCACCTGGAGAATCGGCAGAGGTCACTGCACCGCAGCTCAGGCACTTGGCCTTGCCTCTCCCTTGCTGCACGAGCAGCTTGCCGCACTGTGGACACGGCTTCGCCACTGGCTGGCGACTTGTCGCGAACTTGCAGTCGGGATAGCCGCTGCAACCATAGAAAGTCTTTCCTTTCTTGCTGCGCCTGACCATCAGTTCGGAGCCGCAGTCGGGGCAGTGCGCTCCCGTGCCGCGCGCGTATGGCTTTGTCGTCTTGCACTCGGGGTAGCCGGTGCAAGCGAGGAACCTCCCGAATCGCCCGCTTCTCACCACCATCGGCAGCCCGCAGTTGGGACACAGGACATCGGATGGCTCGGTAAGGTCCACCCGGGCTATCCGCTCTTCGGCGCCGTCCAGCTCGCCGGCAAACGGCACGTAGAACTCGCGAACGACGGAGATCCAGTCTCTATCTCCCTGCGCAACCTGGTCAAGTTGGGCCTCCATTTGCGCGGTGAATCCGGCGTCCACCACCTTCGGGAAGTGCTCACTCAGCAGGTCGCTCACTGCGATTCCCAGGCGTGTAGGGCGAAAACGCCCGGCGTCCTTGAGGACGTAGTCCCTTTGCTGTATGACCGACAGCGTCGGGGCATACGTACTGGGCCGGCCGATACCTTTCTGCTCGAGTGTGCGTACGAGCGTTGCCTCTGTGTACCGTGCCGGTGGCTGTGTGAACTTCTGCTCCGTACTGGAGTCGGCGTACGTGAGGTTCTCGCCTTCCTGCACGTCAGGCAACTGCGACCGTTCCTCCTCGTCAGCGGCTTCGTCCGCCTTCTCCGTGTACAGAGCTGCGAAGCCGGAGAACTTCATCTTCGAGGCCGATGCCTCGAGTTGGAAGCCCTTGTCATCACTCACGCGGGCATCCACCGTCACCGAGGTGTTCTCGTACACGGACGGGGCCATCTGACTGGCGACCGCTCGCTGCCAGATGAGCTTGTAGAGCCTCAGCTGGTTGCGGTCAAGGAACGACTGCAGGCTGTCGGGCGTGCGCATCACACTCGTGGGGCGTATAGCTTCGTGCGCCTCCTGTGCGAACTTGCTCCTGGTCGCATACCGGTATGGTTTTGACGGAATATAGTTGTCGCCGTAGGTGCGGGAGATGTAGTCCCGAATGTCCGACACGGCAGCGGGGGCAATCCGGGGAGAGTCGGTCCTCATATAGGTAATCAGCCCCGTGGAATCCTCCTTGCCATGAGAGACTCCTTCGTAAAGCTGCTGCGCGACAGCCATTGTCTGGCTTGCAGAAAACCGCAACCGTCGCGACGCCTCCTGCTGCAGGGTGCTGGTCGTGAACGGGGCCGAGGGCCTTCGCTGAACGTCGCGGGTCTTCACTTGCGATACCGTGTAGGTAGCGGACCGCAGTTGGTCCATCGTGTCGACGGCGACAGCTTCGCTCGGGACGGGGAACTTCTTGCCGTTGCGAAGCGCCACAAGCCTGGCCCAGAAGGACTCGTCGCCTGCGGAGCGCGCCAGCTTGACCTGGAGCACCCAATACTCCTCGGCCTTGAAACCTTCTATCTCTCTCTCGCGGTCAACCACGAGCCGCAGAGCCACGGACTGCACTCTCCCTGCCGAGAGGCCACGCTGGACCTTCTTCCACAGAAGGGGACTGAGCTTGTAGCCCATGAGCCGGTCCATCACCCTGCGCGCCTGCTGTGCGTCTACCAGGCGCATGTCGATATCCCGGGAATGCTTGAAGGCCTTCTTCACCGCATCAGCCGTAATCTCGTGGAACACCACACGGCGCAGTTCCCGGTCCTTGCCCTCCAGATGGGCTGCGGTCACAAGGTGCCATGAGATCGCCTCACCCTCTCTGTCAGGGTCCGTCGCGAGATAGATACAGTCGGCCTTGGCGGCCGCCACTCGTATCTGCGACACAACCTTGGCCTTCGAGGGCGGCACTACGTATTTCGGCTCAAAGGCGTTCTCAACATCCACACCCAGGGTGCTCTTGGGCAGGTCCCGTATGTGCCCCATGGACGCAACTACCTTGTAGTTGCTGCCGAGTATCCTGCCGATGGTGCGGGCCTTGGCCGGTGATTCAACAACAACAAGTCCGTTCTTCAACGTTATTCAGACCTCCAGCGTTGGGAGACTATGTACTGCATATTGCCCGTGTTGCGCACGACGCCCTGCAGTTCCAGCAGCGCGAGAGCAGCAGACACGTCATGACTTGGCAGCGCGAGCCGTCGCGCCAGCTCGTCGGAGTGTACAGGAGTGGCGCTCATCTCGGCCAGCAGCCGAATCTGGACCGAGTCCGCCTGGGCAAGCCGGGGAGATGGAAGCTTGTGGTCCGGCAGTTCGACGTCGAGCTCTTCCAGAACGTCTTCCACCGTCCTGACGAGTTTGGCTCCTTCCTGGATGAGACGGTTTGTGCCCTTGCTTTCAGGAGACAGGATGCTCCCCGGGACTGCGAAGACCTCGCGGTTCTGGTCAGCGCCCAGGTGTGCGGTTACCAGCGCACCGCTGCGCTCGCCGGCCTCGACAATCAGCACGCCGAGGCTCAGCCCGCTCATGATTCTGTTCCTCATAAGAAAGCTCTCAGGCCGCGGCTTAACACCGGGAGGGTACTCGCTCACGAGCGCTCCCGAACGCCGTATGCGTTGTGCGAGGCCCAGGTTCTCGCCTGGATAGACAAGGTCAAGCCCGGAGGCGAGCACGGCAATCGTCGTTCCTCCACGTTCAAGTGTCTCGCGATGCGCAATCGTATCTATACCCCGGGCCAGCCCACTTACAATCATGACCCCATGCTCGACAAGGCCCTCTACCAGCTCCGCGGCCACCTGTCTTCCATACGCCGTAGGACGGCGCGTACCGACCACTGCCACAAGAGGAGCCTCATCGTCGGGCAGTTGCCCTCTTACGTAGAGGACGGGCGGGCAGTCTCCCACCTCGAGCAGCCGCCGCGGATAGCGATGGTCCTCGCAGGTCAGGGCCTCGATTCCGTGCTGCTTGAGCTTCCCGAGTTCTGAGCCAGGGTCGATTAGTTGTCTCGACTGGCAGAACTGCTCGGCCGTGCGCTCGTCCAGTCCGGCGGACCTCAGCTGTCCGGGGGGCGCGCCCCATGCCCTCTCGAGTGTGCCGAAGTGCTCCCTGAGGCGACCCAGTCGGACTCTCCCGATGCCGTTGACCCGTGACACCGCCACCCAATATGCCAGTTCTTCCATATGCTATGCCGAACCAGTCGCCGATTGTAGCACAGACCCACAGGCACTCCAGTCTCACGGGA
>JAUVYD010000199.1 GCA_030603265.1 Dehalococcoidia bacterium | reverse complement strand
CCGCGCGGACGTCGGGGCTGCGGGCCATCAACGTGCGTTACGAGGGCTCCGCCCCGTTCATGGCGATGGCCTATTCCAGACTGACGGGCAGACCGGGGGTCTGCAGCGCCAGCACTGGACCTGGAGTAGCCAACATGGTTCCCGGCGCGCTCGAGGCGCTATACGCATGCTCGCCCCTTGTGATGATATGTCCCGCAGTCAGTCAGCAGACGGAAGGAATGGGGGAGTTTCAGGAGTGCGACCAGCTGGGAATGATGAGACCTGTCACGAAATGGTCTGTGCGCGTGCACAATATCGACCGTGTGGGCTGGTACATCCAGCGGGCCTTCTCCCTGGCTATGAATGACCAGCCAGGCCCGGTGTTTGTCGAGATACCCAACGACGTTGGAGGTGACATAACACACGGCGTCATGGTGGATATCGAAGCGCCACGATTCAGGCGCGCCGAGCGCCTCAGGACGGCAGGGGACCCCACCGCCATCGCCAGGGCTGCGAAGCTGCTGCTGGGCGCAAAGAGACCTGTTGCGATTGCGGGAAACGGCGCGATGTTGTCTGATGCCGGCACGGCATTCCGCCAGATAGTCGAGGCTCTCGGCATCCCGTTCGCAACGACGCCCGGGGGACGTGGCATCCTGTCTGAGAAGCACCCCCTTGCGCTGGGCCTGGTAGGTATGTACCGGAACACGATGGCGAAGGAGTATCTCAGGAACGCGGACGTTGTTCTTACGGTCGGCAGCCGCAACGAGGCATTTCAGACACATCGATGGAAGGACCTGCCCGAGGGGGCTCGACTGATTCAGATAGACATCTCCGCAGCAGAGATAGGGCGGAACTGGCTGCCGGAGGTTGCCATAGTCGGAGACGCGGCGCTGGTCCTGGGCCAGCTCTTGGAGTCAGTCGGCCCGCGTGGCGGAACTCACACAGACTTCGAGAACCTTCCCCGGGTTGTGGAGCTTTCCGAGGACAAGCGCAGGCTGGCAGAGGAGGTAGCTGCGGAATGTGCAACAGAGGAACAGCCCATTCCCGCGAAACGTATCGTGCATGAGCTCAGCGCTGTCTTCGGCGACAACACGGTGCTGGTCAACGAGAACGGGTCACAGGACAGCTGGTCATACTTCTTCCCGTACTACGTAGTCGGGGACGGGTCGTCCTGCGTCCCGGTCGCGGAGCAGACCTGCATGGGAATGGGTGTCGTCGGAGCAATCGCGGCGAAGCTGGCGACCCCGGAGAAGAACGTGGTCTGCGTGACGGGCGACGGGGCGTTCCAGATGTACATGAAGGAACTCGCCACGGCGGCGCAGTACAAAGTCGGTTGTACCTGGGTCGTGCTCAACAACTCGGCGTTCGGCTGGCCCAAGCACTACCAGATGGAGACCGTGGGCTGGAACACGACGTCGTTTGACGTGCAGCCGGACTTCCAGGGAATCGCTCGCGCCAGTGGCTGTCATGGCAGGCGGGTCGAGAGCTCATCCGAGCTGCGGCCGGCACTGCAGGAGGCCTTGGAGTTGAATGGACGTGGCATCCCCGTGGTCCTTGATATCCCGACAGGCCTCGACATGTCGCACTTCAAGAGAGCGGAGTAAGGGCAGGATGATATTCGTACCGCTGGGCTGTCTTGTCGCCATCCTGCTGTTTCTATCCATCCCGCTGATACTCGGGCTGTTCTTCCTCAATCTTCTCTCGTTCTCGTTTGGCGAACTCGGCCTGTCGCCGTCGGCGGCCATCGCAGTGATAGCGCTGATGTTGATAGGCTCGCTGGTCAACATACCGCTCAGCCGGCGCCGCGTAGTCTACGAGAGACCGAGTGGCTTCCGCGGCCTCTTCTCAGGGCCACAGACCGGGTACTCCGGTGTAGCCATCAACCTGGGGGGCGCAATCATCCCTATCTGTCTCTGCGCCCATCTCGCCACCATCGTGCCTTCGCTCTGGGAAATTGGAATGGCGACGGCGATCATGGCAGTGGTTGCGAAGGCTATTGCCAGACCTGTCCCGGGGAGGGGAATCGTCCTGCCCATGTTCGTGCCGCCAATCCTGTCGGCGTTGCTGGCAATTCTTCTTGCCCGTGAGTTCGCCGCACCATGCGCCTACATCGCAGGCACGATGGGCGTATTGATTGGCGCTGACCTCCTGAACCTACAGAAGATTCGGAGATTCGAGGGCATGGTTTCAATCGGCGGCGCCGGACTGTTTGACGGTATCTTCCTGGTCGGCATCGTTGCCGTGTTCCTGACGGCGCTCGTGTAGAACGGCTGCCGGCCGCTAGCGCGAGGCCGCTTTGGCCACGTTCTCAGGGGCGATTGGCTGGTGCCGTACGCGGGCGGCTCTCGAAGTGACGGCACCTGAGAGCAGCCAATGTCGGGCCTCTGCCACTGATCGAGGAGAAGTGAGCGAGAACACGCGAGTACCCGGTCATTCCGCAGACGCGGGCACTATCAGCGTCCGCGACTATGGGGGTGGTGGCGCGATCGTGAGCGTGCAATTCTGGGTGGCTGCGATCCAGTAGCCCTTCCCCGGCTCGATGGTGGTTGTGTAGGCGTAGGATTTCGTCAGAGGGTTCCACGTGTAGGCGAAACCCTCGACGCTGCCGTCAGGTACGTCATCCGGGTCCCTGAAGTCCACGTTCCCACCGTAGACTGAGCCCACCATGTTCCAACCCGTGCCGGCGCCGTCGCTCCATGAGCCAACGGGCGTGCCCTCCACGGTGACAATCCGGTCGCTTGAGACGGCAACCCAGTAGCCCTTCTCCGGCTCGATTGTGGATGGCATGGAGTAGGACTTGCCGGCGGTGTTCCACGTGTAGACGGCATCGGCTCCAGGGAAGATGGCGCTTGTGGACATGTCTGCAGCTTCAACCGGTACAGAGACCATGTTCCAGCCGGTCTTGAGATTGAGTTGAAGCGCCGTGGAGAAACGCCACACTGGTCCTTCAGTCGTTATCCCATGATTGTCTCTAGCTATGATTTTCCAGTAGAAGTCGCCACAGCGACCAAGGGCACCAGGATCATAGGTACAGGCAAACTGGTCTTCTGCTACCAGCGGCGGATTGGTATCGGTACCGAAGTAGATGTCGTAGGTGACAGTATCGCCAGCGTCGGGGTCCCCCCCTGTCCATTCCAAGACTACGCTGTCAGCAGCAAGGTTTGCCTCATTCGCAGGTGAAGGATTGCTTGGTGTGTTCGGTGGCGTTGTAACGATGGTCTCCTCGAAGTTGCCATCACCATCGCTGTCTTTCTCTATTGTGATTGCCGGCTGACCGTCCGCCAGTGCTTCCCAGTCGACACTATACTCGTGTACAGCGCCAAATGTCGTGGGAGTGCTGGTGGTTGAAACGGCAGTGCTCTCCCCATCAGTCATGGATATCAGGCCCAAACCGTAGTCTCCATCCGATGTGCCAACC
>JAUVYD010000031.1 GCA_030603265.1 Dehalococcoidia bacterium | reverse complement strand
GTCCGCCCCTACACCAAGGGACTCGACGACGGCATGAACTTCCAGACAAAACTCCGAGACGGTCCGCCCCTACACCAAGGGACTCGACCGTGAATGGTGATAATGAGTGGCGTGTCGACAGCGCGACATGGCCGAACTGCTCCCTTCGTACCAATACCAAGGGGGCTGTTTCTCCGACAGGCTCCTAGATGGTGAGCGGTGCGCGTACAGCACCCTTGTCATGCAATTCCAGTATGAACTCCGCCGCGAACCTGCTCGCCTTGCCCACAAGCTGTGAGCAGACGTCGTATCCGCCAGCCTTCACGAACTCCTCGTACTCCTCCTGCCTGGCCATGCTGTAGTAGGTCCCGAGGCGGGCAGTCTGAAGGTCGCGGCATGTCGTTGCGCCGAACTCTTTCTGGAATCGTCGCAGGAAACGGAAGCCTGAGCCCATCGTGTTGAGAAACGCCTGGCTGTTCTCGACGTCTTCGTCGGCTACCGCGAGGCCGACTGCAAGCAAGCCTCCCAGCAGGGCGCCACACGTGTCGCCTGCGAGAGCTATGCCGCCTGCCAGCGGTGTGCTCGCAAGTGCAACCTGGCTGTTGCCCAGACCGAGATGCTTCTGTATCGGAATCAGAACGCATCTCGAGCAGCCGTGGTACTGCTTCTCGAGCGCACAGGCCTCGTCTTCTATGGTCTGAAGAAGTTCCTCTCGGGAAGGTGAAGTGGACATAACTACCTCCATGTTGATGCTGTGAACAGCGTATGTGCGAACGTGCCCCTGAGCCAACACCGGCGGAAATGTGGGGACACCATACTCATTTCAGCTACGGATTTGTCGACCACGCACCGCGCTCCCAGGTTCCCGCCCGACCTTCTTCGACCTCAACGGACGTCCGAGTTCCCTCTCCATCCTGTCGATAGACGCCTGAGAGCCCGGAGGAAGCCCCGTGCGTTCGCGTCGACGCAGTGTGTCGGTCCCATCCTGGTGGAAAGTTCGGTGTGGTGTCCACGCAATTACCGAAGGTTGCATTCAGGATGATCCTTTCCGTGGGATCCTTGCCGTGAACAGATTGCGATCCTGGTCTGATTCCAGTTCGAGTTCCGGCACAGCCGCCAGCGCGCGGAGTATCCCCGTGCCGATGCCGCGATAGGGGAGTTCGTTGGCTTTGGTTGCAAAGGAGGCGATGAGCGGATTCCGGATGACCGACACGCCGTTGCGGATATTCTCTACGGTAATATTGTTCGGCAGAGCGCCCGGGCTGATCAACTCAATGCGATTGTCGAATAACATGACCCGCCACGGCGCGGAGATGAAGTAGTCGCGATGCAGCAGCATGTTGACGACGAGTTCTTCCAGGGCTGCCGCGGGTATTTCCAGATTGCCTGTCGTATTGAACCCTTTTTCGTCTTGCACTCGCCGCAGGTTGCGGGTGAGAAAGGAGATCGTCCCCTTGTACAGATCGCGCAGGCACCCTTCGATGTCTTCGCTGTCCCTGTACTTGTCGCCAGCCGGATCGTTGCCGACGAAAGACACAGCCTTGATGACGAAGGTGGGGCGATGTCTTTGAGGGCGGCTGCCAAAGAGCATGACTCCGGCGAGATTGAGCGTGGACTCACGCGCCAGACCGAGATTGTTCAGCAATTGACCGAGCGAGATTCCAGCCTTGTCGAGCGTATCGTCGAGGGGCTCGCCATACTGTTTCTCAAAGAAAGTGTCGAAGTGCTCCAAGTCTATGTCTCCAGATGTGGTGCCCTCGACGGGAACCTCATCCGCGTGAACGAGATCGGCGCTCTGAAACAACCTCTGGAGTTCCTCGCGGGAAGTCACCCGCCGCTTATTTGCTCCCGACTTCACCCAGAATACGCCGTCATTGTCGGCGTAGAGCTTAGAGACGCCTTCTGGCACTGTGACAACCATGACCAATAGCCCGCCGACAGAGATGTTCTCGGTTTCTGGATTGATTGAGGGACGGACGCAATCGGTTGCCGTGCTGGAAATGAGTTGGTTGAGCCTTCGTACGTCGTCGGGCGACAAGCCGACAACTGAGCCAGTATCGTCAACTCCGATAAGAATCCTTCCACCCTTGCTATTTGCAAACGCTGCCATTTCGCCGGCCAGCGACCTCGCGTTAGTGACATCCTGGCTCCGCTTAAACTGAGTTCGGCTATCTTCACCGCGACTGATCAACTCAATGAGTTCTATTGCTTCCATAGTTGGTAGATCTCCTTCCGAAGATCGAAGGCGTCCTTTCCGCCTTCCATGATTGACACGATAGCCTTCTGAATTCCGGGCTCGTCAATGCTGCCAATCTGGATCGTGGCGCTTTCGTCTGCGAAGGAGCACGCGCCGACCTGCTCCGCGTCACCCAATACGGGGAAATTGGCGTTGTGTGTCGCGAAGATAAACTGAATCCCCTTCTTGAGGGACCGAAGCAGTTTGATGACGTCCTCAAAAATGGTCTGGTTGTCCAAGTCGTCTTCGGGTTGGTCAATAATGATTACATCGTTGTCGTGCTGGCTAAGAATGAAGAGGATCAGTGCTGAAGCCCGTTGTCCCAGCGAGTGATCGTGCAGATTCTTGCCGTGATACGCGGTTGGGAATGCGTTTGGCACTTGCCATGTGAGCAAGGACGCCTTGGCTTGATTGAAATACTTTCGGAACACGTCGCCGGAATCACCGAGGCTGTTGCAGATCGTATCCAGTGCTTCGTGGACCGAAATGAAATCAGCGTGTGAATCCACCACGCCCTTCAAGGTGGCCTCTCGGAGTTTGCTGCCTCGGAAGTGATGTTGCAACTCTTTCAGAAACGCAACCTTGTTGCCCTTGTACTCTGGGATGATTTGAAGTGCAGGTTGGCTCTCGTTCAGTCTCCTGATTTCCGCTTCGATCTGCTTGAATTCCTGGTGCCACATGTTGGAAAGCCGCCTCAGTTCCTTCAGAAGCTCGTCTCGAAGGGCGTTCTTCCGCATGCGGCTCTTCCCAATCTCGGCGAGCGCCATGTTAGCTTTCTGCAATTCGGTCTTGAGCTTCACGAAATCGTCCGGACGAATACCGCCGCTTCCTTCTTGTTGGAGCTTCTCGCTCAGTTGTCTCTCGATGGTTGCGAATTCGTCCTTGAGCGTGTCACGGCGAAGTTCCAGAGCGGCAAGCTTCTCGTGCAGGGCGCGCGCATCGTTGCGCGTCTTGATGAGAACCTGCCGCGCACTGTCAGGCGCCATGCGTATCCGGTCGAGGATAGTGTTAATCTCTGTGATGACATCTGCGTTTTCTTTGGACTCAAGTCTTGGCTGCGCGGCCAGTTCGGATTCCTGTTCCTGCAGAAACGAGTCGAAGGATCGGACAAACGCATCCACCGCAGCGACCACATGGCGCGCGTGCGTCACATCGGCATTGAACTCCACCTGACGCTGAAGCTGCTGTTCAACGCCGTACTTTCTGAAAAGCTCCAGATGAAACTCTGTGTCCTTCTTCTTGCTCTGGTATTCCTGCTCCAGTGTGTCCAGGTCTAGCAGTTTGTCGAGATTCACCATTACGTCCAGCACCCTTTGGCGTTGGGCCACGATGTCTCGCCGGATGACGTCGAGTTTTGATCCCATCAGTCTTTCCACGAGTTCGTTCTCGCTACCTGTGCCTCGCGTCACAAGTTCCTTCTGTCCGAAGAACAAGGGGCTCCTCAGGGGGTTGTGTATGCCGGGCCGCAATTCCCCCTCGAAGTAAATGTCAGCTCGTTCGTTCCAGATTCGGCGGATTTCGTAACATCGCCCTTGCGAGTCTTCTACATCGACCACGACTTTTCCGCCGCTGCCGAGGGCGAAGCGGACAAGGTCCCGCTTATACTTCTGGTCCAACTCTTCTGTGAGTTCGGGCAACGGCAGTTCGAGCGCGAATCGCAAGCACTCAAGAACGGCCGACTTTCCGCTTCCCCGAATGCCGATTAGGCAGTTCATCTCCTCGGAGAGGTCGATTCGCTTCCCATTGAAGATGCCACCCTCAAAGGCAACTGACCGCACCCAAGAATGAACCTGTTTCTGAATAGCCTTGTCGGACAGACGGTCTGCCTTAGGCTTCAAGGCAAACTGAATCGCTTCAAAAGTGAGCGCGCCAATCTTGATGAAAGTTGACTCGCCTCGTCCGATTTCAGCCATGGCCTTGGGGTCCGAGCCTTCCACTTCCGAAGGATACCAGCCACCAAGCCAATCCCTCACCTGTTCACGCTTGTCTCGCGTCCTCACTTTCTGAAAAGCCGCCGTACGGGAGCGGAACAGTTCAGTCTTGCCAAGTTCCTCGATTCTGCCCCCGCCAAGTGCGCCCCAGAGACCGTTCCGCTCTTCAACATGGGCGAAGATGACCAAGTAGTCCTTTCCAAATTGGTCAAGTTGGCGGAGGGTTTCTAGCAGATCGTGGTTCGACCGTGCATTGCTGTTGTCATAATCGGCTTGTCCTGCGAAGGTTACTTCAAGGAAAGTGTTGATGTGGTCTTTGGCTTCGGGGTTGTCGATCCAGTCCTTATCGAAGAAAACGAGAGTGTGGATGCCATTGCTGCCGTCTTTGACCGACAGTTCAACCCCGGGCATGAGATAGATATCCTCCTTCTTCGCGGCTTTCTGGAGTGCCCTGAACTCATCCCGCTCGAACTTGTTGTGATTCGTGATTACGCCGACTTGGATATTCGCTTGCCGCAGTGCGGCGATGTACCGGGTCACGAAATCGTGCTCGGACCCCGCGTCCTTGAATTCCTTGTCCTGCTTAGTGTGCAGATGAAAGTCAGCCCGTATCCATCGGCCACCGTGAGCGAAAAACGATGTGTCTTCAGTCATGGCTTTCTTCTTCCTGTCGTGTCTTCTTCACTTCGGCAATCTTCATCTGTGCATTCGTGATCACACACTCGTAACCGCAAACACGCCGCTGTGGCACGACTGTGACCTCGCCGGGTTCGTCGCTTCGGTGAACTCGGGAAGCATTTCCTGCTCGGCGAGGGCCAACCAACTCTTCAGTCCGGCGTGCCGGTTGTTGATATGTGTTTGGCAGTCGTCATTCGCGAGGAAGGTCTGACGGTGGTGGTTGCCACCCTGGGCAAGGTGATAGGGAAAACCGGCAACGATGGCTCTGGCGATTCCGGCCATAGTCAAGATAGTGAACTTGCACCGCGTGTGGTGTCAAGCGGTGTACTCGCCCTTTTTCATTCTGCACCAGTGCTATAATGCGCGCTCACATGGCCGACATCTTTGAGGGCAGAGGCGTTTCGACGCGGTTTCGCATCCTGGTGGAAATCGCCTCGCGCCAGCCGTCCGTGCAGCAGAAGGACTTCGCCGAAGAGCTCGGAATTACAGTGCATGCCGTCTCCGAGCACATGAAGGAACTCATCAAGGCTGGTTGTGTGGTGTCGCGTGGCAGGACGCGCTATTCGGTGACACCGCAGGGAGCGGACTGGCTGCTTCGCACCGCGAGGGAGTTGCAGACCTATTCCGAGCGTGTGGGTGGTGTGGTTCGGGATATCGCCGTAACCGCAGCACTTGCTGGAGAAGACCTTGATGCAGGTCAGACGGTGGCCCTGGTGATGCAGGACGGGTTGTTGCGGGCGAGGCCGCAGCGTGATGGGGACCCCGCCCGGGCGACCGTTGTCGCGAGAGCTGCTGCCGACACGGATGTGGGAGTCACCGGCATTGAGGGGGTGATTCCATTGTCGCCCGCCGAGGTGCTGGTGGCTACGATGCCTGCCGTCCAGGATGGTGGCTCTCATCGTGTCGACGGAGACAAGCTTCGGACTCTCGTTGGCAAGGTTCACGTGGTTGCCGCTGTCGGCATCGAAGCGCTCGCGGCACTCCGTTCGTCAGGCAAGGAGCCTGACTGCTGGTGGGCATCCTCCGCCGCTGTCGTGGAAGCTGCGTCCTCCGGGGTATCCTGCCTGCTGCTCTGTGCCGAGACCGAGCTCTCGCGTGTCTCGGAGCGGCTGATGGACTCGGGAATCGCCTTCTCGGTGGTCGATGTTTCGTCCGGACTGACTCAGAGCAACTGACTTCACCTCTGTTCTGAGCCTCACCATCCTGCAATCCCGCCCGGATTTCTCAAGAGTTCAGTCAATGTCCTACGCACTACATGTTGACAAGTCTTCCGTTCTGTCCCAACATATAGTGGTCGGGTTGGGGGAATGGCGACCATTGGACTGGTGTGTTTGCGCCCGATGGGCCCCGCCCACTCTCGACGGAACCGGCAAGAGGAGGACTGGACCATGACCGATCACAAACTTGAAACCATCCGAAAGCGTGAAGGGCATGTAGTCCCCTTTGTCCCGGAGAAGATTACCGAGGCGGTGTATAAGGCACTGCGGGCAGCCGGGGATGAGGACAGGTCTGTTGCAGACCAGGTGACGTCCCAAGTCGTGTCTATTCTGAATATCACGTGCAGGGACAGCCGTGTGCCCACCGTGGAAGAGATCCAGGACCTTGTGGAAAAGATGTTGCTCGAGAGCGGGCACGCAGGTGTTGCCAAGGCGTACATTCTCTACCGCGAGCAGCACTCCAAGCTGCGCGAGTCGCGCAAGCTGCTCGAAGGCGCCCGCAACATGGTCGATGACTACATCGGCAGGCTCGACTGGCGCGTCAATGAGAACAGCAACATGGACTACTCGCTCCAGGGCCTGAACAACTACGTCTCCGCGGGAATCGCCTCCCGCTACTGGATAGGCACCATCTATCCTCCTGAGATACGTGAGGCCCACATGAACGGGGATTTCCACATTCATGATCTCGGGATTCTCGGCGTCTATTGCTGTGGCTGGGACCTGAAGGACCTCCTGCTCAAAGGATTTGGAGGAGTGCGTGGCAAGGTGGAGAGCACGCCTCCCAAACATCTGCGGAGCGCGCTGGGCCAGGTAGTCAATTTCTTCTACACGCTCCAGGGGGAGGCAGCCGGCGCGCAGGCGTTCTCCAACTTCGATACGTTGCTGGCGCCGTTCGTCCGCTACGACAAGCTGGACTACAAGGGCGTCAAGCAGGCCATGCAGGAGTTCGTCTTCGGCCTCAACGTTCCGACACGGGTTGGCTTCCAGACGCCGTTCACCAACCTGTCCATGGACCTGAATCCGCCCTCGCACCTTGCCGATGAGGCGGTCATCGTTGACGGCCGGCCGCAGGACGAGAAGTACGGGGACTTTCAGGAAGAGATGGACCTCCTCAACCGGGCGTTCTGCGACATCATGATGGAAGGCGACGCCAAGGGCAGGATCTTCACCTTTCCGATTCCGACCTACAACATCACGAAGGAATTCGACTGGGACAATCCGCAGTTTGAGCCGCTCTGGAGAATGACGGCCAAGTATGGCATCCCGTACTTCGCCAACTTCGTGAACTCGGACATGAATCCTGAGGACACGCGGAGCATGTGTTGTCGGCTTCGCCTTGACCTGGAACAGGTCAGGAAGAGGGGAGGGGGCCTCTTCGGGTCCAACCCGCTGACCGGCAGCATCGGTGTGGTTACCATCAACATGCCCCGGCTCGGCTATCTCTCCGCGACTCGCGAGGAGTTCTTCGAACGCCTGGACCGTCTCATGGTGTTAGCGCGCGACAGCCTGGAGACCAAGCGCAAGGCCATTGAGCGCTTCACCGAGGATGGATTGTACCCCTACTCGCGGGTCTACCTGTCCGCCGTCAGGGAGAGGCTGGACAGCTACTGGGCTAACCACTTCTCGACAATCGGCCTCATCGGCATGCACGAAGCCTGCGTCAACTTCCTCGGTCAGGGCATCGACACTGCGGATGGTGAGGCGTTCGCCGGCGAGGTGCTGGACTTCATGCTCGGTCGCCTGGCGAAGTTCCAGGAGGATAGCGGGCAACTGTACAACCTTGAGGCGACTCCGGGCGAGGGGGCGTGCTATCGGCTGGCACGACTCGACAGGCAGAGCTTCCCGAACATCGTTGCAGCGGGAGACGAGTTTCCCTACTACACCAACTCAACCCACCTGCCGGTCGATTCTTCGAGAGACCTCTTCGACGCGCTGACGCACCAGGACCGCCTCCAGGTGAAATACACGGGCGGCACTGTCTTTCATTGCTACCTCGGAGAGAGGATAGATGACCCCGAGAGTTGCAAGCTGCTTGTCAGGCGTATGACGAACAGCATTCGAATGCCCTATTTCACCCTTACTCCCACGTTCTCAATCTGTCATACCCATGGCTATCAGCACGGGGAGCAGTGGACGTGCCCTGATTGTGGGGAACCTTGCGAGGTGTACTCGCGCGTAGTCGGCTATTTCCGCCCCGTGCAGCAGTGGAACGAGGGCAAGCGGGAGGAGTTCAAGGAGCGGAGGGGATACGCGCTTGCCGCGGCGGCGTAGAGCGAATCCGTCAGCCCTGTGAAGATCTGCGGCGTTCAGGGTGTCTCTGTCATCGACTATCCCGGGAGGATTGCCTCGGTGCTCTTCCTGGGTGGCTGCAACTTCCGCTGTCCCTTCTGCCAGAATGCCGATCTTGTTCTCAGGCCGGAGTCTCTTCCCGGGTTGCACATCGATGAGGTAATGCGGTCTCTCGAGAAGAAGAAGGGATTCGTGGATGGTGTGTCAATCACAGGCGGGGAGCCGCTGATACACGGCGAGGCCCTCCTGTCGCTGATGCGCCGACTGCGTGAGGCCGGTCTGGCTGTGAAGCTCGACACAAATGGCTATGAGGTCGAACTGCTGCGGGAAGTGCTCGCGGCCGGGCTCGCGGACTACGTCGCCATGGATGTGAAGACCTCCCTCGCCGGGTACTCGAGGGCTGCCGGCAAAGCCCTGGACACGCGGAGGATCGAGCAGGCAATTCGCCTCATCATGGACTCGGGGGTTCAGTACGAGTTCCGCACGACCTGCGTTCCGGGCATCGTGGAGGAGTCGGACATTCATGAAATCGCCGCCCTCGTCTCCGGCGCAAAGCACTACTACCTGCAACAGTTCCGGCCCAACGGGCCCATGATTGACGCGGAATACGAGGCCGTGCGGCCGCACGACGCGGCGACCCTGGGCCGGTTCCTCTCCCTTGTCTCCCCTTCAGTTCAGACTTGCGGCCTTCGTGGCGCGTAGGACTTCTCGCCGCCAGACTCGTGAACGGTTTGCGTTTCTCAAGCTGTCTTGCCTATAATCAGCGTCACTTTAGTACCGTGAGTAAGCTCTCGTATTCTCTGGGCCGGATGTGCGACGCGTTCCGCGTGACCCTGCGAGCTCGCGTGCCTGCGCCCGGGTGGCGAATGGCGGGCGCGCGTGCACTCTGCGCTGCAGGAGTCGCCCTGCTCGTGCTCCCTCTCGCAATCAGCCCCTCGCCCGTGGCGGCCTATCCTACGGCCACCTCCGAGGAGGCCGCCGCGGATGCGCTGGACTATCTCCGCAATCAGTTGGCGGAGGAAGGGATGTGGG
>JAUVYD010000193.1 GCA_030603265.1 Dehalococcoidia bacterium | reverse complement strand
TCAAGCCGCATGGAGAACGTCCCGGCAAGCCTGATAGCATCGAAGGGAGCCCCAAGGACAGCAGAACTCCACCTTAATCTTGCCCCTGTCCTGTCCTAAGGATGGGGTCCACCTCAAACACCCTCCTGCGCCATATTATGTGAGCATCAGTGCGGTTTCTCCGACAGGCTCCCGGACACGGTCCGCACCGGGCGCCGCACGAAAGTCCTGACACAATGGCAGTCGCTGCGTTATGACATGTGAGGACGCACTCCACAAGCACGCGGCCGGCCGCGTGCGGAGCTTGTGTATACTTGGGAGGCAGTTTGGCGCAGCGGGAAAGCGTGGCATGGCTCCGGGACCCGGAACAGAGCACACACACACAGGACACAGCAAGGAAGAGCAACTCAGCTCGCTCTTCGACTCGTGCTATCCAAGGCTCGCACGCTATGCCTACGCCCGACTCGGCAATCCCACGGAGGCAGAGGATGTCGCGGCGGATGTCTTCGTCCGCGCCCTCGAATCGCTCGACTCCTACCGCGAGCGGGGTTTCCCGATGGAGGCCTGGTTGTTTCGAATCGCCCGCAACCTCGTCGCGGACCGCTACAGGCGCTCGGGGCGCTTCGAGCGAAGCGGTGAGGACGAGGCTGAGCTGCCGGACTCCCCTGACCCGGCACAACTCGCAGAGAAGAGCATCTTGCTCAAGGACGTGAAGGAAGCAATGCAGCATCTTACGCAGGACCAGAGAGACGTCATCACGCTGCGCTTCTTCGGCGGGCTCAGCTCCAGGGAGACAGCCGCGGCGCTGGGAAAGAGCGATGGCTCCGTACGGGAGATGCAGCGGGCCGCGCTCGAAAAGCTCCGGCAGATGCTCAACTGACATGAAACAGATGGACGCGAACGAGTTCGACAGGGCGCTAGACGACTGCCTCGACCGCGTGGCCCGCGGCGAGACGGTGGCGCAGTGCCTCGCGCTCTACCCGCAGCACGCCCTTCGCCTCGAGCCGCTCCTCCGTGTCTCGGAGACTGCGCGCACGGCGTTCGCGTTCGAGCCATCCGCACAAGGCACAGTTCGGGCAAGGGCACGCATGGATTCCGCGCGTGCGACACGTGCGTTCGGGCAGCAGTCCCGTCGCCGAATGCCTTCGCTCATTGAACGCCTCTTCCCGCGGCCACTTTCCGCGGCCGCTATCGCCTCCGTAGCTGTTATCGCGCTTACCGCCCTGCTGCTCGTCAGGCCTGCGCTTGGCCCCGACGGTATACCCTCCATCCCCTCGTCTCAACCCCCCGGGACCACAGAGCAGCCGGGCGAAGCGGGACAGACACCCACCCAGGAACAGGAAGGCGGCCCGACAGACACGGAGACACCTCCCATTACACCTGCCGCTCGGGAAGAAGGCAACTTCGTTTTCTACGTAAGCGACGAGCCCAACGATATCGGTGACTTCGAGAGCCTCATCATCACAATCGCCACAATCGAGCTGAAGCCACACGGCGACAGCCCGTGGGTGGAACTCACCCCTGTAGAGTCCATGGCTGACCTGGTCCAACTCCAGGGCGACCGTGCGCAGGAGCTATGGCGGGGCGATGTGCCTGCAGGCGACTACAGCACGGTCTTCATACGCGTCGAGAGCATCGAAGGCATCCTGTCGTCCTCCGGGGAGGAAGCTGATGTCAAGCTTCCATCAGACAAGCTCCACGTCACTTCTGCCTTCTCCGTCGGCGGCGAGGACACGATCGGGTTCGTATTCGACATCACGGTGCACAGAACCGGCCCCAACGGTCGGTACATCCTTTCGCCGCAGGCTTCCGAGAGCGGCGCAGACCACCCCATCGACCCCGTGCAGCCACAGGAGAATGCAAAAGGCAACCCCGACGAGAAGCCCGGCAACGGAGGAGATGGCCCGCCGAACGGAGCGGGAAAGCCCCTCGATATCGACAGACCCGGCCCATACCAGCCAGCGCCGCGAAACTAGTCCTGCCGCAGCCTGACATCACCGGAAAACCAGCGTTTCTACCCAAGAGACACGACGTCAGCTTGCCTGAAGGAGCATAGATAATGAAGAAGGCATTCGCACTCATCATCACCCTTCTGCTCACCGCATTGCCGCTGGCCGGCTGCACGGCGACAGATACCACAGCCCCGACCCCCGCCGCACAGGAAACGGTCGCCGTCTCAACCACCCCGACCGAGGAGGACGTCAACTTCCGTCTCCTCATCAGCGACGAGCCCAACGACATCGGCGATTTCGAGGAACTCTGGGTGACAATCACCACCATAGGCTTCATACAGGGCGATGAGGAATGCGTCCTCGAGGTGGTCCTCGAAGACCAGCCGAGAGTGAATCTCGTGGAGTTCCAGGGTGAAGACGCGATAGCCCTCTGGGAGGGCCATATCGATGAAGGGGACTACACGAAGGTCTTCCTCTACGTCGACACCACGGTCACGGGTGTCCTCGCTGAGGGCGGAGAGGAGATCGAGGTCAAGCTGCCCTCGAACAAGCTCCAGCTCAAGCTACCCTTCACCGTCGGTGACCAGCCGCAGGGCGAGGCAGCCGAATTCGTCTTCGATATCACAGTCCACAGCGCCGGCAACAGCGGCCAGTACATTCTCAAGCCCCAGCTCACTGAGAGCGGCGAAGGCAAGCAGTACAGGCTCCTCGAGCACACGGAGGAGCGCATTCGGACGGGCAAGCCCGAGTGGGCAGGGAAGCCTGACGACGCCGGGAAGCCCGAACAGGCAGGCGCAGGAGCAGCAGGCGGTCGGCCGGAGGACGCCGGGAAGCCCGCCGGTGCCGGCAAGCCGCAGGAGACGGGCAAACCGGAGTGGGCCGGGCAGCCGGGAGGAAACCCCTCCACGGACGAGGACAGCGAAGAACCTGAGGAGTCCTAATCCGGACTACCGGGCAATGCTCGCAGGGGCGGACCGGCCGGTCCGCCCCTGCTGCTTTCGGCGCCACCCGGACCTGCTGCAGTCCCTCTCCATACAGGAACGGCCCACTCGCGATGTAGGCCAAACACCGACATCTCTTTCTATCCACGTCCTACAAGGGATTCCATCACACTGCCTAGAGGAATCGACCCCGCGCGGAGTATCGTGAAATTGAGTTCACCTCCTTGGTTCGGCTGTCGCGCCACGGTGAACCGGCAGAGATGCTGGCTTTGAGTCGCCGGAGCACGGTAGTGCTCCCCCGCAGACCGTCGTGGCGCGACAGTGTTCATGTAAGTCCACAGGCCCCATCGTGAGCAAGCGCCTGCGGCGGCGATGCCCGGTGCGAGGCAACAACTGGAATCCCCCTCGAATGCCACGACAGTCCACAAATCCGCGTGTCTGATGTTGCTGTCCGGCGCAAGTGTCCGCTTGGGAGCCCAGCGGTTCGGTCACCTTCGCCCGGTGGCCGTGCACGACCACGGCAGCAGCCCATGGTTGCCAGGGGGACATAGTGGTGGTCCGCAATGTAGGGGCAGACCTCTGTGTCCGCCCGTCTGGTCAGTTGCCAGCAGAATGGAATTGCGTGGTTCTCGTGTAGGGGCGAGGCATGCCTCGCCCGTCCATCTGTCGC
>JAUVYD010000168.1 GCA_030603265.1 Dehalococcoidia bacterium | reverse complement strand
GTTGGTGATCGCGACGTTGTGTGGCGACAGGGCGACGGGGCAAGCATGCCTGCCCCCTACATTGGGACCGCCCCATCACCCCACGGGCACGTTGCACGTGCCCGTGGGATGGTGTGTCGTTCAGGGCTGTGTTGGCCTTGGCGACGTTGTGTGGCGACAGGGCGACGGGCGAGGCATGCCTCGCCCTTACACAACAATCACGCAATTCCACTCTGCTGGCAACTGACCCGACGGACGGACACAGAGGTCCGCCCCGACATCACGAACGACCACCCAACGCCGACACCACCGGCCACCCGGGGACTCGAGTCCTACCCCACCGGCACGACAACGCGTACGGTAGTGCCACCGTTGGGGACACCCTCTATCTCGATCCTGCCTCCAAACGGTCGCACGCGCTCGCGCATGCCAATGAGGCCCAGTGAGCCGGGGGCGGTCATCTCATCTTCGGTAATGCCCCGCCCATCGTCGGCCACCATCAGGATATAGTGCCCGTCATCGAGTTCGAATGACACACGGACCCCGGCAGCACCTGCGTGCCTCCCGATGTTGGTAAGCAACTCCTGGAATATCCTGAACAGCGCGGTTGAGCGCGACCGCCCGAGGTCCGAGTCATCCGTGCGAGCGTCAAGACGGCACTTGAGGCCGGACCTCTCACCGAACTGCGAGAGTTGCCACTCCATCGCCGCGACAAGGCCAAGGTCGTCGAGCAGGCCGGGGCGCAACTCCGAGGAGATGCGCCGGACATCGTCTGCTGTCTCGTCAATGAGGCCCATCGTCCCGGCGAGCTTCTCAGGCGGGATAGCCTTTCCTCTCTCTGCCAGCCCTTTCATGCCGGCCAGGTCAAGCTTCATTGCGGTCAGTGCTTGCGCCAACTGGTCGTGAAGCTCACGGGCGATGCCGGTCCGTTCGTCTTCGCGCACCTCTTCGATGTGAGCAGCGAGGTCGTGCAGTTGCTGCTCCGCCTTCTTGCGGTCGCTGATGTCAACCAGGACGGCCCTGCTTCCCACCACTTCTCCACCACGGGCTATCGAACTGGCGTACACCTGCACCGGGAATACCGTGCCGTCCTTGCGCAGTGCCAGGAACTCACCACTCGAACCGCTCCCTCCTCTCAGCAACACCTCGAAGCTCGCTCCCGCCCTCTTGAGGCCTTCAGATGCGATCAGTTCACGGACATTCACTCCACGCTCCAGGTCCTCTCCACCATAACCCCAGTGCTCAAGCGCCTTGCGGTTCGCGAAAGTGATGTTTCCATCGATGTCCGTCTCGCATATGGCCTGCGGCAACAGCTCACTCAACTCCTTGAACTTGGCCTCGCTCGCGCGAAGGACATCCTCGGCATTCTTCTGCCCGGTGACGTCGCGGACGACGGTCTGGAAGCGCACAATGCGCCCGGTCTCATCCCGAATGGCAATGGACGTCCGGAGGCAATCCATGACAGTGCCGTCTACCTTCTTCAGCTTGACCTCTTCATCCACGATAGCACCGCGTTGCTCCATCTGCCGCAGGAACTTGTTGCGGTCCGTCGCTCTCAAATAGTGGTCGCGCACATCAGCACGGCCTATGTCGGCAACGTCGTGCCCGTAGAGGCGCAGGTAGGCTGGATTTGCATCCAGGAGCGTGCCGTCAACCGCGACCAGGGAGACCGCCGTCCATCGACTGCTCGAACAGGGTGCGGTACTTCTCCTCGCTGTCCTTCAGGGTTTGCTGAGCGAGCTTCCGGTTGGTGATGTCGTGGATGACGCCCTGGTAGGCCACAACGTTGCCCTCGTCGTCCTTCCGCGCCACCACGTTCCGCTGGCAGTCCATTACCGTGCCGTCCTTCTTCTTGAAACGGACCTCACCTTCAACACATCCGGTCTCGGCCATCTCGCGCAGGAAGTCCTCGCGCTCCTCCGGATTCGCGTACATATCAACCGCATTCAGGCCCGGCAACTCATCGCGGGAATAGCCAAAGAGATCGAGCCACGCCTGGTTCGCATCGATGCTGGCGCCGTCGGGGGCGTTGATGTAGATAGCATCCATCGACTGCTCGAATAGCGAGCGGAATCTCTCCTCGCTCTCAGCCAGGGCCTCACGCGCTCGCCGTTCTTCGCTGATGTCCCGGGCAAAGGAGACCGACAACTCCACGCCGTGGAACTCGAGATAGTTGCTTGTGACCCGCACCGGCACCAGGCGGCCGTCCCTGCCTCTGTGACGTGTCTCGAAGGTGATTGACCCCAGTTCCTTGATTCGCTGCCACTGGGCGGGACGCGACGCCTCATCATGGTCAGGGTCAATGTCCCAGACGTGCATGCCGACGAGTTCTTCACACGAATAGCCCAACTCCCTGGCAGCCATCTCGTTCACGTAGACGAACTCGCCCTCCGGCGTAACCCAGAAGACGCGCACCGCCGCGTTGTCAATCGAGAACTGAGTGCGCTGCAGGCTCTCCTCGTACTGCTTCCGCTCAGAGATATCCCGCGCCACGCAGAGGACAAGCGTCTTCTCGCCCGACTCGACCAGACTCGCTCTCACCTCCACCGGCAGCACGGAGTCGTCCTTCCGCAGGTGCTCGCTCTCGAACGTCGTGCTGCCTTTGCGAAGCAGCACGTCTATCCTGCGCCTGAAGAGCACGGAGTGCTCCGGTGATGACATCTGCTGAACCTTCAGGAACAGCAACTCGCCTCTCGTGTAGCCAAGCGTGGCGGCGGCTGCCTCGTTGACATAGAGGAAATTGCCCATGAGGTCATGCAGGAAGACCGAGTCGTGAACAGAGTCGAGAAGCTCACCCCTCATCTGCAACTCAGCCTCATCGGCCTTGCGTCGCGTCACGTCCCTTCCCACGCTGAGGAGGAGTGTCCTGCCCATGGTCTCTATCGTCCGCGTGCGCACTTCCACATCCACTCGAGCCCCATCCTTCCGCACGTACACGGTCTCGTATTCAAGTCCGCCCTCGCGGAGCATTCGTCCAATCCTGGAGGGGACCTGCTCGACACCCTCAGGAGTATTGAACTGACGCACGTTCATACCGACGAGCCCGTCCACCCCGTATCCCGTGAGCCTCCCGAGAGCCTCATTGGCAAAGACAATCTCTCCACCCGGGTCGAAGAGGTGCACAGCGTCGTTTGCAAGGGCAAGAAGCTCGCTGCGGAGTCTCAGGTCTTCTTCGGCGCGCAGCCGGCTGGTCACGTCACGCACGATGGTCTGGTATTCGAGCACGCCGCCTTCGCTATCCCGGCGCAGATAGATGGTCACAAGGCAGTCGAGGACAGTGCCGTCACGCTTCTTCAATCTGATGGGCTCTTCGTAGACCTGCCCCTGCCGCTCAGCCTTTCGGACGACCTCAACGCGCCGAGCGGGGTCTGCGTACAAGTCGCGCACATGGCGTCCCTCCAGTTCGGCACGCGGATACCCGAAGAGCTCACTGCCGGCCGCATTGACCGCGGTTATCGTGCCGTCTGCAGCGACAAGGAAGACGGGGTCAATCGACTCCTCGAAGAGGCTGCGGAAGCGCGCCCCACTCTCAGCAACCACGGCACGTCGCCTGCGCGCGACCCCGCGCCAGTAGCGCGCGACGAGCATGATAAACACAGCCGTCACGAGGAGGAACAGCACCGGGCCGAAGACGATGCTGGAGTACGACACGTGGGGATGCACGACCGGTATGAGAAGAATGCCGGCGACGATGCAACCTCCCGTGGTGACAGCGAGCCGCACAGGCAACAGGACGGCCACGAAGATGAGTGAGAGCACGAGGTACACGAGGAGATTGACATCGTCCGGGCGGTAGGTCGGCGCAAGAGCACCGCTCAGGGTGAAGTGTGTGGCTCCGAAAGTCCCAACAGCTAGCAAACCAGCCGCCAGAAGGGCCGCCGGCAAGTACGCGCCCCGCCTGTTCAGGAAGTACGCGACGAGCGCCCCGGCAGCAATCCCGAGTATCAGCAACAGCGCCGGACTTGTCTGCCCGGGTCCGGGAGAGAAACGGGCATCAACGTGCGCAGCCCCAACCAGGGACCCGGCTATGAGGAGCAGCAGCAACGTGGATAGCAGTCGGGACCTTCCGCGCAGCTCGGGGTCCGTGAGCCGCGGCGATGGCTCAGTGAGCCATTGCCACACTCTTCTCCTAGCGCTGGGTTCCCGCTTCATTTCAGTCATCCAGGGCTCCTTCGCAAGCTGCATTCCCGGGCGGGCGTTGCTTCAGGCAATGTCGC
>JAUVYD010000169.1 GCA_030603265.1 Dehalococcoidia bacterium | reverse complement strand
CTCCGGCTTCATCAGGCACGAGCGCAGACAGGCAACGCTCTCCGTGTCGAATTCAACATGCGGCCACGCCTCCCGGAGCAATCGCGCCGGGTAGGTGAACAGCGCGAGATGCAGGCCGCACTCCGCGGCTGCATCGAAGAGCTGCTTGCTCATCCGCGATACTTTGCTCGACCTGTCGGCGCGGGGCGCCCAGATGACGATGTCTAGCTCCGGCTTGAACATCGTGAGGAAGAGCTGGTCCGCCTCAAGTCTCCCGAACAGCGTGACGGCGGCCTCCCTGCACTTCGCCAGGCCCGCAGCGAATTCACCGTCTCTCGTCATCGGGAGCAGCCGCTGTGTGGCCCAGAGCGCGACCGCTGAGGCGCCCGCGCGCGAGCACTCCAGGCTTATCTCTCCCAGGTGTAGCTCCGACGAGCTGAAGTACGTGTAGGGGGAGTCGTGCTTGTAGAAGCTGCCGACCGACGGGTCTCTGAACAGCACGCAGCCGCAGCCGTAGGGCTGGAGTCCGTGCTTGTGCGGGTCTATGACGAGGGAGTCCACCTCACCCAGCCGCCGGTAGGCGGCCGCCGTCTCGTCGGACAGGTTGTCCACGAGTCCGAAGTACCCGCCGTAGGCCGCGTCGGCGTGCAGGCGGAAGCCGTACCTGTCACGCAGCTCAAGAATCGCGGGAAGCGGGTCAACGGCGCCGGTCCCGGTTGTGCCGATTGTGGCCACAACGGTCCCCACGCCGCCCTTCCGCAGCAGGTCTTCGAGGGCGTTCGGGTCCATTCGTGCGCGCGTGTCGCAGGGGACAGCCTCGAAGTCCAGGTGCAGAACGTCGGATATCCTGCTGTGCGTGTAGTGGGCCTGGTCGGAGGCCAGGACCTTCTTGCCCGGCTTGAGCTTGCCTGCCACCCAGAGGGCCTCGAGGTTCGCCATCGTGCCGCCGGCGCACAGGTGCCCCAGGTGTGTCTGCCATCCAAAGAGGCGAGCAAGCTCCGCCACTGCCTCCTTCTCCATCCGCGAGCTGGCGCGCCCGCCGTCGAGCGCGTGGTTGTTGGGGTTGAGCCACATGGAGAGCATGTAGGCGAGGCGCGCCACCGGGTGGGGTGGCTTCAGCATCTGCCCGGCGTAGTAAGGGTGGAAGTAGGGATAGTTGTCCTGCATCCGGTCGGCGACCTCGATCAGCACGCCGCGAAGGGCGTCTATGTCGTACTGCGCGTTCAGGTCGGGCAGCTCTGTGAAACCGTCTTCCAGCCGCTCCAGCGCTTCTTTCAGAATGGTGAGGCTCTCCTTCTCAAGCTTCATGGCTGCTCTCCCTGGCCGCTGTCGCGCATTCCTGCTGCAGGCCGAGAGAGAGTATAGCAAGGCCTTCTTCGTTGACGGGTGCTATCATCGGGCTGACGGCATCGCCCGACAGCGGCTTGCATGGGCTGTCTCCCGCACTGCGGTGACGCACATGGCGGCGGAAAAACGGAACGGGAGTGTGACAGTGCTGCGCGGGCAGCGTATATGTGAGTAGAGAGTCCTCCGGTCGAACAGGGCCGGGGGCATTCCAGTAGTGGTGAAGGAGGGACAATGAGACGCACATGGTTGCTGGGGATAACGGCCCTGCTTATCGGTGCTCTTGTGCTGCCATTCGCATCCGGCTGTAGCCCGATGCAGGCTGCCGAAGGCTACGTCGTGCTGGTGCCGCAGACACTGCATAGTGGGAGCACGGAGTCGGTGTCGTTCAGCCTTTTTGGCAGCGACGGCCCCGCCCGCGACAGGGTCGAGGTCCGTGTTCTGCAGGGCGGCAAGGAGATTGCGAAAGCCAGTGCGGTGGTGGATGGGAAGGGGACCGTGGAATTCAACGTACCTGATGTCGAAGAGGGAGACTACACGGTTGTTGTGAAGGGCACGGGCTTCGAGCAGCAGGCAGCGGTCCGTATCGACAAGCCCGTCGTTGTTTTCCTCGAGACGGACAAGCCAATCTACAAGCCCGGCCAGACGATTCACATGCGTGCGATGACTCTGGACTCCGAGCTGAAGCCGTTGCGTGAGGACGTCACCATAGAGGTGCTCGACGCGAAGGGGATCAAGATCTTCCGCACCGAGGTCGAGACGGATGAGTATGGCATGGTGAGCCTTGAGCTGCCGCTGTCGTCCGAGCCGAACCTCGGAGTCTGGAAGATACGGGCGCTGACGGACAAGGCGGACACGCAGCTCGACGTCCGCGTCGAGCGTTACGTACTGCCGAAATACGAGGTCAAGATGGAGCTGCCGCGCGAGTGGTTCCTCGTCAGCGAGCCTATTGAAGGCAGCGTGTCCTCGGAGTACAGCTTCGGCAAGCCTGTGAAGGGCGAGCTGGAGATAGTCGCGTCGCGCTACGTCGGCGAGTGGGAGGAGTACGCCACCTTTACTGTTGACATCGACGGGAGCGCTGACTTCGAGATACCCGCGGCTGACTACGTGGCGGGCGTACCCGAGGCCGGCGGTCAGGGCAATGTCATGCTTGATATCACGGTCACCGAGGACGTGACCGGCTACGTCGAGCGGACATCGAGGCTCCTCACAGTGGCGGATTCTCCGCTGAACCTGCAGCTGATTCCGGAGGGCGCCGTCTTCAAGCCGGGCCTGACCTTCAGCTTCCTCGTGGTCACCGAGACGCCCGACAATCAACCGATTGACGCGAAGGTGCAGATCGAGGTCACTTACCTGGATGAGGAGTTCAAGGACATCAAGACCGAGAAGGACGATGTGAAGACGAAGGACGGCAAGGCGCTCTTCGAGATCAATCCGCCGAAGGAAGCGGTCGCTCTCTCCGTGAGCGCGAACGCGGAGGGGAAGTACGTCGAGCGGATGCTCGAATCGTCGTACTCGCCCTCCGGCAACTTCATTCACATCGAGCAGCTCAGTGAAGGCGTGCCGCAGGTGGGTGAGGACATCGAGTTCAAGGTCTACTCGACGAGTGAGGCGCGGAACTTCTACTACGAGGTCGTGTCGCGCGACCGTATCGTGTTCTCCGGATACACGAAGGACAGTGAGTTCTCCTTCCAGACCATACCGCTGATGGCTCCGGCGTCGAGACTGCTCGTGTACCAGATACTCCCCAACAGCGAAGTCGCGGCTGACTACCTGCCGTTCAAGGCTACAGGGGTCTACCCGCACAACGTCGAGGTCGGGTTCAGCGAGGAGGAGGCAAGGCCCGGCGACGACATCGAGATAAACATCAGTACCGAGGGCAAGGCGAGGGTCGGCCTGGCCGCCGTGGACAAGTCGGTGTTCATACTGGCCGAGAACCGCCTCAATCTGCAGCAGGTGTTCGCGGAACTGGAGCGCCTCTACATGGACCCTCAGGCTGAGTTGCATGAGGTCAGTATCTACCCCGTTATCGAGACCAAGGGGGCCGCGGAGGTTTTCGAGGATGCCGGCGTTGTTGTGCTGAGCAACCACGATGTTCCCGCAGGCAAGCAGTTCGAATGGGAGGGCCAGGAAGGCTTCTGGGACGGGCTCTTCCGCCTGCTCAACAAGGGTGGCCAGATGGTCGAAGAGGCTGAGATGGCGATGGACGCGGAGGCCGGCGCCATGGCGCCCTCGGCAGTTCCTGAACAGGGCATGCCGGGAGGAGAGGGACTCGTGGAGGTTGAGCGAGTCCGCCAGTACTTCCCCGAAACCTGGCTCTGGGAGGAGCTCGAGACCGGCTCCAACGGGCGTGCATCCCTGGATGTCACGGTGCCCGACACCATCACGACGTGGATGCTGCGGGCTGTAGGAATCTCCAAGGACAAGGGACTTGGAATGGCCGAGGCGCAGTTGCGGGCCTTCCAACCCTTCTTCCTGAAGGTCGACCTGCCGTACGCGGCCATACGCGGCGAGGAGTTCCCCGTCTCGATTGCCATATACAACTACCTCGATGAGGAACAGCAGATACGGGTTGAGATTACGGAGGGCGACTGGTTCGACCTGCTCGATGACCCGGTACAGGTGGTCCGCATAGGACCCAACGACCTTGGCTCTGCTGAGTTCACTATCCGTCCCACGAAGCTGGGCGTCAACCCGATCGAGGTCAAGGCCCAGGGACAGGCAGCCGCTGATGCCATGAGCAAGACCATCATCATCGAGCCGGAGGGCGTGTCGCGGGAGGTCGTGGACAACCTCGTACTGTCGGATGGCGATGCGAAGAACATCGGCACGTTCATCCCTCCGATGGCGGTTGAGG
>JAUVYD010000048.1 GCA_030603265.1 Dehalococcoidia bacterium | reverse complement strand
CCGACGTTCCACGAGGAACACGAACGTATCTGGAGAGAGGTAAAGTAGACGGGCATGCGTTATGAGCTACGGCTGGCCGGGGCCGGGGGGCAGGGAGTGGTCCTCGCGGGCATCGTGTTTGCAGAGGCCGGGCTGTTGGATGGCCATTTCGTGGTCCACTCGCAGAACTACGGTCCGGAAGCCCGCGGCGGCAACTCGGTTTCCGAGGTCATCTTCTCAGACGAGGAGATTGACTATCCCAGGGCGCTCGGCCTCGACATGCTCATCGCACTCAACCAGAAGGCCTGCAACGAGAACATCGGGGAGATGAAGGATGACGGGCTCGTCATCGTCGACTCGGCACCGGTCAAGAAGGTCCTCTGGGGAAGAGTGCTCAGAGTCCCGATTCAGCGCGAGGCGGACCACACGTTCAAGGACCCCAGGGTCATCAACATGCTCGCGCTTGGTGTGCTGATTCCTTTCTGCCCCTGGGTCAGCGAGAGCTCGCTGACGGAGTCAATCACAAGGCGCATGCCAGCGAAGTCGCTGGAGTCCAACCTGAAGGCGTTTCGCGCGGGTATTGAGAAGGGCAACGAGTTGCTCGGTGCGCCTTCCTTCCACGAACACGAGGACGCAATAGAGGTCTAGCCAGCCGCCTCGATTCAGAAGTCCTCCGCTATATCAGCGCCTGCTAGCCGCCGAATAGTGACTTGATCCAGGCAACGAGGGAGTCTATCAGACTCTTGAGTTTCTCAAACACACCACCGCCGGAACCGGAGCCCTGCACAGGCAAACACTCAGTCCCTGCGGAATTCCACTCGTAGCCCGCCTCGCAATGACACTCTCCCTGGAAGGAGAATGCATTCGGCGGGCACTGCAGCACCGGCACGCAAGCGGAAAGGTCCCCGTTCCACTCATAGCCATCGTTGCAGACGTACTGTGAGCCGACGAGGTGCGAGTTGGCGGGAGCCGCACCGGGGACACAGCCACGCTCGTTGGCCTGCGGATTGCCGGGGTCGCAGGTTTCGCCGGGGTAACAGGCACACTCCGGACAGTTCCCGCAATCCTCGCCCTTGCCCGGTTCGCACTCCCCTGGCACGATCATTGGACCGCGTGTCATCGGGCGAAAGACCAGAGAGTCCATGAACTCCTGTGCGCTGAGTTGCTGGTTCATGAACGCAGCACCGTCGGACGGCGCACCGGAGACCTGCATTATCTGTCCGTCGTCGAAATACTGGACGACGACGCCCACCTGTGCCGAGGGCATCTCCTCAGACACAACCGCGAGGATTGTGCCGACCTTCTGCAACACATCCACAACGCTGTTCACCTCTGCTACAGGTTGCTCGTATTCAACGGTGACCTCGCTACCCGATGTTGCGACGGACGTGACGGCAACGCCGGAGGTCATCAGCCTGTTCGTGATTGTTGCTTCGTCACCCTCCGCGCTGACCGCACCCGGCGCGAGGAGAGACGCAAGAAGTACAAGCGGCAGCCAGCCTGCCAGAGACGCTCTGAGATATCGACGTATGCTCCTCATGACCTCTCCTACTTGACCGATTTCACCAGGGTTGCGCTCCCGGGCAACTTGCCCTTGTAGCCCCAGTACGTACCGCCGCTGCGCAGCAGGTAGTTCCGCATGCTCATATCGTCGAGCGAGTAGCAGGAGAACATGTACACATAGTCCAGGTTCGGGTGCTCAACCCTGTCTGCGAGTATCTTCTCAAGCTTGTCTTTGCTGTCGACCCACTTGGCCGCATAGGAGCCGTACTGGCACACGCCCAGGAAACCCTTGTCCCACTTGCCGGTCATTGCGATCGCAGCCTTTACGCTACACGGTCCTGACGTGGCGGGCGCCACCTCAAGTGTGGGCGTGCCGCCCGGGTCCTCACCATGACCCGCGTACGCGAAGGCCATGGTTGATGGGCGCGAAAGGTACGGCGCAATCTCGTTGATGTGGTACACGTAGATGTTCGGCGGTACCGTGTAGCCCATGGAACTGTAGAGCTTACGAATACCCGCGATGTCGTCGGACGCCCACCATTCGTGGTACCATCCCAGCCCCTTGGAAATGAACACGTAGGCGACTTTCGGGCTGCACATCGTGTCCGGGTTGCGGAAGTCGCTCGATGGGTCACACACCTCATCCGATTCACACTTGCAGTCCTCGGGACAGTCGAGACAGTCTTCAGTGGGGGCTTTCTCCAGGTCGCCGCAGCCGGATATCAATATCGAGCCCGCCCCGTCGGGCAGGCCTTCTTTGGAAGCGGTAATCTCGACCTTGAGCTTGCCTTCGGCAACCGTATCACCGCCTGGAGTCTGCCCCCAGGGAAATGTCCACGGACACTGTCCCGTGGGATCAGTCATGCCGGAGAGTGTTGTCGACCTGCCGGAGTCGGTGTATGTCGCGGAGCCATCAATGGACGCGCCCTGTACCGGCTGGCCCGAAGTGTCCTTGACAGTGATGGTGCAGTAGACCGTATCGCCGATGAGGTACAGATCTTTGTCGGTCTCGATTTCCACCGACATCACATCCCCGACCGTGAACGTAGTGCTTGCGGTCGCCGAGCCGCTATCCGCCGTAGCGGTGACTGTCACATTGAAGGTTGACGGCGCAGCATCTGCAGGGATGGGGAACTCGACGCGGTAGTCGCCTGACCCATCGGCGGTCGTGGACATGGTTGAACCCGACACGCTAACCACCACGGCGGCACTCGACACTGCTCCCGCGCTATCCGTCACGCGTCCCTGAATAGTCACCGTTTCTCCCGGCGTATAGGCCTCCTTATCCGTATCCACGGTGACCGACAGCACCTGTACATCACCAACGTTGATGCCCATGATCTCCGTTGCGTCCGGGTATCCGGGCGACGATGCCGTCACCGTAACGGGGTAACCCACCATGCCGACATCGCCGGGGATGGCAAAATCAACACTGAAGTTGCCGCCGCCATCTGTAGTGGTCAAGAACGGCGTGCCTGCCACATCAACCGTCACTGAAGCACCAGCCAGCGGCGTGGAGTCAGAGGAATCGGCCACGCTCCCGCTGATGACAACCGTTTCTCCGGGGGCGTACGAGGTGCTGAACGGAGTCAGCGTGAGCGCGATGGTCTGCGGGTCATAGTTGGCCATAATTTTCTGCGCAATCTGGTTCGCAAACTGGTCATGCCGCCGTTTTCCATCATCCCAGACTGCCTGGGTCATGCCGTAGTCCAGTTTGCTCGACCCGACGACCAGCTTCAGTCCCGAGACAGAGAACACGGTCGTACCGCCGATGCTCGACCGGTTCCGATCAATTGCACTCAGACCGAAGTCCGTGTAGCCATCCTCGTACCGCGTGTAGCAGGGCCGCTCGTATGTCGTGTCTGTGTAGCAGCTGCGGCAATCGGGATTGACACAACCTGTACAACCCGCCGTGACCGTCTCGAAGCTGATGTCAGCGGTTGGAGAGAGGCGTGATATCACAACGTCGAAATGGACATAGATACCGTTGTTGGTTGGATACAGTCCGTAGTAGTGCGCGTGAACAGCGATGTTGCCATCGGCTGAAGTGTCGGTGATATGTTCAACCTCCATCCCAAGGGCGCCAGCCTCCGACGCGTCCAGTACCAGTATTTCGTAGGGCCCCGCGGCAGATGCCTGAGAAGGCGCCATCATCGGCAGCGCGGCAAGAACCAGCGCCATGGTGATAGTCAGCCATCTAACTCTGTGTGCCATTTCTCTCCCTGTCTTGCATGCCATGTCATCCAGGTTCTTCAGCATACACCTTGCGATCAGCCGCCGCACAGCGTGAGCATGACGCGGGCAGTGCGCTCATGTCAAACCCTCCCAGGACTGCGGCTCTCCCCTCCAAAGTGCAAGGGAGAGAGCAGACTTCGCATCTGTTCAGATGCGCACGGGACGGAGATGCCATCATGCAAGGAATGCTGCTTTCTCAGAACCTTTGATCGAGACTAGTCCCCATCATCTCCACCACCGTCGTCCCCATCGTCATCGTCCTTATCGTCGTCAGGCTGTTCTTCGTCCGGGTGGAGTCTTGCCCAGTCCTCATCCCGCTTCCCCTTCTTCTTACCGAATAGATTGGACAGTATGCCCATTGCTCGCCTCCTTAGAATCACCGTGCGCGGGCCCTGAAGTCAGGCTCCCGGCTTCGTCTCTGAATCATGTCGCGGCTCGCCACGCTAGCACAGCCTCCCGGTCTTGACGTAGGAAATCCGCAGTTCTTGTTCTCCCAGAGTGCCCGTCAACTGTATCATCTCATCCTCCTCGGGCACGTAGTCCGAGAAGTTAGAGCCGGTACGCGTCAGCAAGTAGCGACCATCTTCCTTGCCCGCCACATCCAGTCCCACGCAATGCTCCAACGCTTCAATCTCGACTCCTCCAAGGATGAAGGCCTCATTGCAACCATTGGTAACCTCGAGAATGCCCCCGTTGCAGTTGTTCACCTCGATGACCAGGTCGTCGAGTTCCGGCTCCACCTTCAGGTCCATAATCACGCTCTTGCCGAAGCAGCCCCCCAGCGGCGCCAGCCCCCAGTATTCGCGGCAGCCGGGGGCAGGGCTGTCCTTCACCAGCACACAGCCCGACGCAGCGCATGCGAGCGACAGCAGAACGGAAAGAATCAGTGCAAGCCAGCGCACCATGCCACCATCGCGTCTTCCGGCAAGCGGTTCTGTGCCGTCCCTCAATCCCTCAGACTCCGTGAACCAGTTCCAGGGTGACATGAGTCACGCTATCCGGCGCAACTTCGACGAATACGTCCGAAGAGTAGCTCCCGTCTCCGTAGAAGGCCCGAACGAAATACGTGCCGGGCTCCAGGTCTATGTGCCAGTAGCCGCCCGCTCCCGACGTCAACTCAGCAACCTCCTCCCCCGGCTCATACGAGGTCCTCTCCGGCTGCCCCGCCGCCACCTTGCAGGTCCCAGATTCCACCGCCTGATGGACCAGGACCAAAGCCCCT
Source organism: Dehalococcoidia bacterium (assembly GCA_030603265.1). Taxonomy (GTDB): domain Bacteria; phylum Chloroflexota; class Dehalococcoidia; order GIF9; family AB-539-J10; genus SKVJ01. Next base: position 3,358 of record JAUVYD010000048.1, on the reverse strand, counting down.
TCATACGTCTGAGGCGTTGCTTCCTCTGCGAGGAACTCTTCGTTGTCCGTAACAACTCCCTCAACCACTCCCCTGTCAGGCTCCGGGCCTGAATCACCCGGTTCTTGTGCGGTGCCTCCAGCCCCGGGCTCACGGCACGAGGCGCCTGCCAAGGTCAGAACGGTCAGCAGAATGGCCGATAGCGCCAGCCTGTGCGCAAACGTGGAATGCATAAACGGCAGCGAGTTCAACCGGCGGGGAGTCTGTCTCTGCATGGGAAGTTGCTCGACTCGTAGTGAATATTACCGTTCGCGCCACCGTTGCCGCAACCCTAGCTTCAAGAGGAGCAGGGTCAATCGACTGACGCGGAAGGCATCACAGGCGGGAAGCCGAGAAGGGACCGGCAGCACCTGGCCTGGGGCCGAAGGCCTTCAAGGGCGTACGCAGCCGGTAAGGGCAACTCGGCGATGTCTACGCCCGAAGGGCAATCGCCGCGGGGGCGGCAGGCACACGGCAGTTGTAGAGGGTGCTGGAAATAGGAATGAAATGAGAAGAACGGGCGAGGACAAAAAGAAACCCCAAGCAACCTTACCAGGCGGGTTAGGGCCTGTCCCTCTGAGCTTTCGCCTTGCCCACTCCCACCATACGGATACAGTAGAAGCGTTTCAGCTATTGCCTGCTGGGCCTTTGGCCTTTCCCCTGAGCTCGATTGCTTGGGGTAATTGATAAGCTAACAGCCTAATGTCCTTCTGTCAAGGATTCATTGTTCGTGGGGCAGGAAATCCCCCGGGAAAATCTCGGATTCCGCACCCCATTGCCACCGCCATCGACACCGCACACTCAGCGCCGACACCCAGTTCCCGGGCACAGATAATCGCAGGGAACAGGAGAAGAAGCGGGTGCGATTGCAGCGGAGAGGGCAGTGAGTCAGTCGCTGAGCCGGCCACGCAACCTGGAATCCAGGAGCCGCCGTATCCGCCGGCCATCGGGAGGGTGGGTGAACTCAGGTCTGTCCCTGAAGCCGGAGTTGCGCAGTTCGCGGAGGGTCAACGCCATCACATCGTAGCCCACGTAGCGGGCTGCAACCCTGTCGGCTTCGTATTCGGCGGCCCAGCTCATGGCGGCAGCAGAAAGCACGAGCAACGCACCGCCAAGGACGAGGCGCCCGACAGTGGGAAAGCTCACAGCCAGACCTGCGGCCACGCCCAGCACAGCCGCGAGCAGGCAACCCATCAGGAGGAGTTCCCAGTGCCGGCACTTGAGGTGGGCCAGTTCATGAGCCAGCACGCCCTCCAGCGCGCCCGGCGACAGCTTCCTCGCCAGCGCGCCTCCCAGCCTGATGCGCTTGCCCCTCCGTCCGCGAATCGCGCATAGCGCCCTTGCACCCAGTCAGGACGGGGCAATCTCCACGGGAAAACTCGAGTCCAGGTCCACGTTCATTCGGTCTGCGAGCTCGGCCAGGCTCCCGGGAACGTCGCTCCAGCTCAGTTCGACAACATCGTTGCCTTTTCCTGATGGGCCGGCAACGTGAAGCCTGATGATGTCCTGCCAGGTCATAGTTGTTCTCCAGTATACATCGTCTGCACAGGCCGCCCGCCTTCGGGGCGGCGGCCACTCAAGATCCCGCGTCGGGCGATGCCTCGCGGCGTGAGACGGCGTCCATAAGTTCCTCTCAGCACAAGAAGAGGGGGTGGGACTATTTCCCGCCCCCTCCCAATGAAGACAGAAGTCAGCGTACTGTGACATCCTCCCCCAGCGTCTCCCCGCTGAACTCGGGACTGTAGTAGGCGTAGGCCCTGGATGCAACCGCCTTTGCCTTCACAGGGTAGAGCGCCCTGGCCTTGAACTCGAGCGACACGCTCTCACCCTGCCTGAGGTTCTCTATGTAGAAGATGACCTTGCGTCCGGCCAACTCGTAGCGCTTCAGGCGTTCATCAGCCTCGACAGCGGCCTCAAGCGTGCCGGAGACCGCGGCGAAGCCGGTCGGGATGGAGATGTCCATGACCACCATACCCGCCTCCGCCGGCTGTGGCGGATTGAAGGTCAGCTTCGCGGACACCGTGATGGTGTCATCAACCTCCACCTCGGTAGTGTCGTAGTCCACTTCTATCTGGAGGATATTGAGGGTCTCAGGTCCCACTTCCGGCAGGTTGAAACGCCGCACAACCTGGCCGACCGCCTTGCCCTTGCCGTCCACCGTCAGCTCGAACTCTTCGTTCACGGGCAGCTCGATAATCTGCAGCACGTCGAAATTCTGCGACGTGATGCTGACGTCCTTCTTGAATCCTTCGCCCGTCACGGTGATGTCGAGGTCCACATCAGCGCGTCCGCCGCTCTGGTACTCGACAAGCGCCTGGATGCCGACGACCGTATCCTGCGTGGAGCCGAAGCCGCCGTAGGAGTTCCGCTGGCTCGTGAGCCACTGGGCGGCCCGGGAGGCGTTGAAGGCGTCGCCGTGGAGCACGAGCGCCATCGTGGCGTAGCCCGTCATCTCGATGGTGGCAGGGCTCTGCTGCACAGGGTATGGCATGGATTCGCGCTCGCCTTCGAGCGGCACCATCGCGCTGCCCCAATACAGTCCGTTCTCGTCCTCGTTGGCGAGGTCCATCAGCTTCCGGTTGGCATCACCGCGCTTCGGGCTCTTGCCAAGCTCCAGCGCATACGCGGTCAGGGCAACCGTGTACGCATCGTCCATTCCGCCCAGCCTGTCCTCAAGGTAGTCAACGGCCCTGCCGGACGCGTTCGTCTCGCTGGCCTCGATGAGCGCAACGGCGACGAACGCAGTCAGCGCATCTTTGCCCTGGAGACCACCAAGGATCTCCTGGTGACAGATGAAGCCGACGGGGTCGAAGGAACCATCGCTGTTCTGGTGAGAGACAACCCACTCCTGCGCCTCGCGCAGGACCGTCTCGTCTATGTACATGAGGTCCTCCGCCTCCGAGAACGCCTTCAGGACGAAGGCCGTGAGCCACAGGCTTCCCTCCTGGTCGCTCTGGCCGAACGCGGAGAAGCTGCCATCGCTCCGGCGGTAGGTCAACTGCCGCTGGTAGCCCGTTATCATCATCTTCTCGGCCTTCGCCATTATCTCGGGCTTGAGCTGGCCGCTTTCTTCGAGGTACTTCGTGATGTAGACGTTCGGCGCGAAGAGCATCATGTTCTGCTCGCCGCAGCCGAAGGGCATCCGTATCAGCTCCTCGAGCCCTTCCATCGTCTGCGTGAGGAAGCTGGATGTGAGAGCCAGGTAGGCACGTCCGGAGCCCTCGACCGCCATCGGAGGGATGAACGTGCCGATGTTCTTCGCATCACCATCCGACAGCACGAGATTGTCCACGACCTCCCGCGACACACCCTCCGGCTCGATGATGATGGTCTTGCTCAT
>JAUVYD010000106.1 GCA_030603265.1 Dehalococcoidia bacterium | reverse complement strand
GACAGGCAGCTCTTCGACGAGTTGATACCTCTACCCGATGGCACGAGCTACAACGCCTACCTGGTGAGCGGGTTGGAGAAGACCGCCCTCATCGATGCCGTTGACCCGACCAAGACCGATGAGTTGTGCTCGATGCTCGATACCCACGGTGTCTCGAAACTGGACTATCTCATCGTCAATCATGCCGAACAGGACCACTCGGGCAGCATTCCGCGCGTTATGGAGCGCTATCCCGGGGTGATGCTTGTCTGCACGCCGAAAGCAAAGGGCATGCTTATAGACCTGCTCGACGTGCCGGAGGCGTGCATCCTGACGGTGGGGGACGGAGAGACGCTCTCGCTTGGCGACCTGACACTCGAGTTCATCCACGCAGCGTGGGTCCACTGGCCGGAGACGATGCTGACGTATTTGCGCGAACGGCGCATCCTGTTTCCGTGCGACCTGTTCGGCTCTCACATGGCGACATCCGAGCTGTTTGTGTCCGACCCTGCGAGAGTGTACGGGAGCGCGAAGCGCTACTACGCCGAGATAATGATGCCTTTCAGGACGAACATCGTGAAGCATCTGGCTCGGCTGTCCTCGTACGATATCGACATGATTGCACCAAGCCACGGGCCGCTGCATGACAGTCCACAGTTCATCATGGACGCGTACCGCGACTGGGTGTCGGGACCGCCGGCGAACAAAGTGGTGATTCCGTACGTGTCGATGCACGGCAGCACGCAGGTGTTGGTGGACAGGCTCGTCTCCTCGCTTGCAGACCAGGGGGTTGCCGCCGTTCCGCACAGGCTTTCTTCAGGCGACACAGGGCGGCTTGCCATGGAACTGGTGGATGCGGCCACGATTGTGCTGGGGACACCGACGGTGCTTGTGGGCGCCCATCCATTGGTGGCCTACGCGGCCATGCTGGCGAATGCGCTGCGCCCGAAGGCGCAATTCGCGTCCGTCATCGGCTCATTTGGCTGGGGTGGCAAGGCCGTTGACCAGTTGCTGTCCCTTGTGCCGAATCTGAAAGTCGAGGTGCTTGACCCGGTAATCGTGAAAGGCTTTCCGCGCAAGAATGACCTGGAGAACATCGACTCTCTTGCATCACGAATAGCTGACAGGCACAGAGAATCCAATCTCGTATGAGAACTTCATTGACGAACTATATGCAAGGAGGATTGGGAATGAGAATCGGAGATGTCGTGAAGACTGCGGGTGCCGAGGGAAAAGAGAAGCACGTGCCGTTCATCGAGGTTGGCAAGGGCAAGGGTGAAGCAGCAGCCGATGTCGTCCATGTCGTGGTGGGCAAGGAAGTGCCTCATCCCAACACGGTGGAACACCATATCGCCTGGGTGTCGCTCTACGGCGTGAAGCAGGATGGACAGATCATCAACCTGGGACGGACTGACTTCGCCCCGGCCTACACCAGCCCCAACGTCAGGTTCCAGGTGCCCGTGGACCAGTTCAAGGCGTTCTGCGCCGTCTCGTACTGCAATGTGCATGGCGTGTGGGAGAACTGCCTGGAACTGTAGATGGGCTGGTAGAAGTTCTGCGTACTACTGAGTATCAAGGGAGGAATGGGAAGATGGAAGAACAGGTGGAACAGGTTGTGAGCATGCCTCGACTTGGGGAGAAGGCGCCGGAGTTTGAAGCGCCGACGACGCACGGGGTGCTGAAGCTCTCCGACTTCAAGGGAAGCTGGCTGATTATCTTCTCTCACCCCGCGGATTTTACGCCCGTCTGCACGACTGAATTCATGGCCTTTGCGCAGCTCTACCCCGAGCTCAAGAAGCGCGGCGTCGAGCTCCTGGGCCTCAGCGTGGACAGTGTGACGTCGCACATCGCCTGGATTCGCAACATCGAGGAGAAGACCGGCGTCAAGATACCGTTCCCGGTGATTGCGGACCTGAACAAAGACGTCTCGATGAAGTTCGGGATGGTGCATCCGGGGCAGAGCAAGACCGAGACCGTGCGCTGTGTCTTCGTCATCGACCCGAACCAGGTTATCAGGCTCATCCTCTACTACCCGCTGACCACCGGCCGCAACATGGATGAGATTCTGCGCGTCATCGATGCCTTGCAGACTACCGATGCCAACAAGGTGGCCACGCCGGCCAACTGGCGACCGGGGGACATGGTCATCGTTCCGCCGCCCTCCACGCAGGAGATGGCCGAGGAGCGACTGAATCAGGGCTACGAATGTGTTGACTGGTACTTCTGCAAGAGGAAGCTGTAGGAGAGGATTCGTCCATGCCTTGCGTGAGTCCTGACGGGAAACCCACGGAGTCCAGACCGGGGATGCTCAGGGATCTGCGGGAGGGCAAGACGTCGGCTGCGGCTGTTGCCGCTGCCGCTGACATGCCGCTGTACCGTGTGAGGAGTGGACTCAGGGACTTGACGGAGGCAGATTATGTCTCCGAGAGCGACGGTTCCTACTCACTGACCGAACAAGGGACTGGCGCGGTTCCGTAGCGCGGGCGACGTTGCAGTCCGGAAATACCCCCGCGCTGCAGAGAACAATCTGTCGTGCGAGGATGTGGTATGGGGACACGTTGGCGGCGGGTTCAGTCTCTCGCAGGGCGGCGCCTGTCAGGCGTTCCTCCCCGGAGATGATACGGCTGGCCCAGGTGCGTACGCACGTGGCCTTGATATGTACTTGGGCCGTGCTGTCATGCGTCCCCAAGGCGGGATTGCCGTGATGAATACAGTCCTCGGTGTGTCCTTTGCTGATGCCCGGGCCATGATTCGCAGCAGGAGTGGTCGTGTGGCGTTGGTGGAGGGAGGATGTTTGGTGGAACCTGTCGGCTTCGTGAGCTAGAATAGCCTGTCCCCCTGGGGGGAAGGAGGAGGAATCCATGGACAAGAAGGCACTGATTGAGGTGCTCAACAGGGATATTGAGAACGAGCACGGAGCAATTGTCCAGTATCTCACACACGCGTATGCAATGGGTGAGGGAGAGATGGCGTGTGAGCTGGAGGCAATCGCCCGCGAGGAGATGCGGCATCTCGACTGGCTCGCCGAGGCAGTGGTGGAGCTGGGTGGCACGCCGAGCCTCCAACGCGGCCATACGCGCATGGGAGGCGGTTCCGTACAGGAGTGGATGAAGAACGACGTCCTGCTTGAGGAAGATGGGATGAGTCCCTATCGGGAGCAGGTGGTGCAGATAGACGACCCCAGGATAAGGAGACTTCTGAAACGCATCCTGGCTGATGAGGAGTCCCATCATGCTGACTTCCAGCACTTCGTTGAGAAGTCTGCGAGGGAAGGCATGACAGACCAGCGCGGCACCCGCGATGACCGCACCGTGGAGATTCTCAACTGGGGAATCGAGCACGAGTATACCGTCATCCTCCAGTACCTGTTCCACTCGTACATGGCGACCGACCCCGAGGTGCAGAAGCAGCTACAGGACCAGGCCATCAACGAGATGCAGCATCTCGGATGGCTGGCGGAGAAGCTCATCGATATCGGCAGCAGTCCGCGTATTGAGCATACGGAGATCGACAAGTCTGTCGACATGAAGCAGATGCTCACTGCGGACATCAGCATCGAGAACGTTGTGGCGCAGAAGTACGATGAGGCCACGAAAGAGCTGCAGGACGCGAAAATCGTCAAGCTGCTGAGACGCATCCGCGATCAGGAGGTCTACCACTCCGAGGTTTTCCAGGACCTTCTTGCGGAACTCAAGAAGGAGCGCGGTTCCTCCTGATTGTCCGGGGGGTTGCGCAGTGTTGGCGATATGACAACTGAAAGGAGACACAACTTTGGCGTTGCTTGAAGTGCGAAAGCTGCCGGACCCCGTTCTGAGGCAGCCCGCGAAGAAGGTTCCCTCCATCGATTCGTCAGTACAACGATTGATCGATGACATGATTGAGACCATGCGGGCGGTCAATGGCGTAGGCCTTGCTGCCCCGCAGGTCGGTGTGTCGTTGCGCCTGGCAGTCATCGAGATTCCGGACGAGGAGGTCATCACGCTTGTGAACCCTGTAGTCATCAAGAGGAAGGGCGAGAGACTCCTCGACGAGGGCTGCCTGTCAGTGCCCGGCTACCACGGCGAGGTGAAGCGCTCGGTTGTGGTCAAGGTAAAGGCTCTTGACAGAGAGGGCCGTGAGTTCAGGCTGACCGCAAATGATGACCTGCTTGCCCATGCGCTCGAGCATGAGACCGACCATCTTGATGGCAAACTCTACATCGACCTGATTGAGACGCCGGAGCAACTCTGGCGTACCGATAGCCGGATACTGGAATAGCCGGCGCGAGGCCGGCTATTCCATACTCTCTCGGTTCGCGCCCGCTACTGCAGACGTTTCTTCCTTCTGATTCTTATGGCCAGAATGCCAACGCCCAGGGCCGCGATGGCCATCAGGCTCCCGATGAGCCACCAGTTCACTTGCTGAGATGAAGTGAACGTGCCCGAGAGTCCCGCAATCTCGATCTCGTAGTCGCCCATGGCAACGTTCGAGAGCTGGAATCTCACGAGCTTGCTCTCACCGCCCGGGACAGTTACATCCTGCGAGCCGACGATTTCGCCATTCAGAGTCAGTTCAGCGGTGTAGGTCCCCTCTTCTTCGCCCTCGTTTATCACGGTGGCAGTGATGGTGACGTTGCTGCCACTCCTGGTGAGGAAGACCAACGGAGCCCAGAGTTCATCGACGGCCGGCTGGATCAGGAGACCGTCGCCTGTGAAGCGGGCAGGGCCCGGGCCTGCGGGTGGTGTCGGGGCAGGAGTCGGCGCCGGCGCTTCCTCGACGGCGTCTCCGGTTGTGGCAAGCACGACAAATGTACTGAAGTGCGTCACATCAGCAGTGGCTGTTCCGATGCCGGCAACCCTGCCACTACTCTGCTCATGGATTTGCCATTCACCCTTTTCCTCATCCCAGACAGCGATGCCGACGCCCGTGGTGTTCCCGGGGAGATTGTCTGGATCGTAGTCAAGCTCCATGCCAACTTCCCTGTCGAAGAACACGGATGTGACCACCTTGCCAGTGGCTGTGTAGCCAAGGAAGTCGTACACCTCGCTTACCGCTGTGGCGCCGTAGGGAATTCGCGGCGGGTCGTCAGATACACGCATGCGTATCCATCGAGGCGGGCCGTTGTTATAGCGGTCGTCCCTCTCGTAGGTCACCTGGGTGCCCTGGAGGAACTCCAGGAAGTGAAGCTCATTGGGGTCTTCCGGCTCGTAGTTCTCCAGACATCTGCCGTCATCACATGTGACGAAGATGCGGGTGACCTCTCCCATCATGTCCACGTCGAAGAAGCAAGTAGGATCGCCTGGTTCCCATGTACTGCCACCACCCGTTCGTGGTGCTCTGACGGTGATGGTCACGCCGTCGGTGTCGGCACAGTCATTCTCGTCTGTGACGGTCACCGTGTACGTGGTTGTCGTAGTGGGCGAAGCTGCTGGGTTCGGATCGGATGGGTCGCCGTCCAGTCCTGTCGTTGGGGTCCAGTCGTAACTGAGGGCGCCAGTCCCTCCTGAGCCCGTGGGAGAACCCCCCAGTTGTGTCGAACTACCGCGCGTAATCCTACGGTTAGCGCCGGCTTCAGCGGTTGGAGAATCGAGGACGGTAAGGTAGCCGGAGTCCTCGGCGGAGCAGCCGGACTCGCACTCAACCACGCAGGTGTAGGTACCTTCGGTGGAAGTCTCGTAGGTAGAGCTGTTGGTGCCGACCTCGGTGCCGGTCTCTGAAGTGCCCTGGTACCACTGCCAGGAGGTGACGGTGCAGGCGCTTCCGCCTGTATTGGCGGTCATGGTGGCCGGTGTGCCCTCGCAGGTCGACTCATCGTCGACGGTGACGGAGGGATTGGGATTGACGGTAAGGTAGCCGGAGTCCTCGGCTGCCGAGCAGCCGCCGGTATTGCATACTACCTCGCAGGTGTAGGGATGAGAACCCGGCGCCAGAGTGTC
>JAUVYD010000049.1 GCA_030603265.1 Dehalococcoidia bacterium | reverse complement strand
ATCCCCTGAACCTCGTCATCTGCGGAGTGGGAGGACAGGGCAATATCCTCCTTTCGGGAATCGTTGGTGGCGCCTACCTCAAGAAGGGCTACTACGTCACCATCGGGGAGACGTTCGGCGCGGCCCAACGCGGTGGCGCGGTCTTCAGTACCGTCCGCATCTCCAAGAAGAGAGAGGTCGGCCCTCTCATGCCCGATGGCCATGCCAATCTCATCCTGGGCCTCGAGCCCCTTGAGACCCTGCGGCTCCTGGAAAAGTACGGCAACCCGGAGACCGTCTGCCTCAGCAATACGTATCCCGTCATACCGGCCAGCGTTTCAGCCGCCAAGGAGAGCTACCCCGACATCGAGGACCTCAAGAAGGCGGTCACAGACATGTCCGCAGCAGCCTGGTTTGTCGACGCAACGAGCATTGCCCTTGAGTTGAAGGCCCCCATCGCGATGAACATCGTCATGGTCGGCGCGCTGCTCGGGACTGGACAGCTATCTCTCGACGTCGAGGACATCAAGGCAGAACTGCGGGAGAGCCTGCCGCCGGACCGACTCGAGCTCAACTTCGAAGCTCTGGAAAGGGGCTTCAAGGCCGTCTCATAGGCGCCACCAGGCTTTGACGGAGCACAACTGAGCAGTCGTGTACAGGGCACCCAGGGGGACCACCGACATACTGCCTGCTGAGCAGGCATACTGGGCTCACGTGCAGCAGCGTGCTGCCGAGGTATGCCGCCTCTACGGCTACGAGCGCATCGACACTCCGGCGTTCGAGGACTACGGCCTCTTCGCACGTACCGACGCGGAGGGGACCGACCTTGTGGAGAAGGAGATGTATGTGTTCGAGGACCGGGGTGGGCAGAAGCTCGCGCTCAGGGCCGAGAACACCGCTCCCGTATGCCGGGCGTACGTGGAACATGGTCTGTTCAACCTCTCGCAACCCGTGCGCCTCTACTACATCGGGCCCACCTTTCGCTACGAGCGGCCCCAGGCGGGAAGGTTCCGCCAGCATCACCAGTTCGGCTGCGAGGCGCTCGGTGACGCCTCGCCAATCCTCGATGTCGAGGTTATCGAGCTCGCCATACGCTTCCTGGAGTCGCTTGGCCTGACAGGGCTCTCGGTGCTGCTCAACAGCATCGGGTGCCGCCAATGTCAACCCGCGTACGTCGAGGTGCTCCGGCAACACTACCAGGGGTTCTCCGCCGATGTGTGCTCCGACTGCAGGGTTCGCATGGTGAGGAATCCCCTCAGGCTGCTCGACTGCAAGGAATCCGCCTGCAAACGGATCGTAGCAACTGCGCCGCACATCGCCGATTACCTCTGTCCCGAGTGCAAGGACCACTTCCGCGAGGTCCAGGAACAGCTACAGGTTCTCGGAATTCCTTTTGCGCTTAACCACACTCTCGTGCGGGGACTCGACTACTACACGAGAACGGTTTTCGAGATTCTGCCTCAGCGCCAGGGGAGCCAGAGCGCCATCGTGGGCGGGGGCCGATATGACGGATTGATTGAGCAAATCGGGGGCAAACCCACGCCTGCCGTCGGCTTCGCCATGGGCCTGGAGCGAGTAATCCTCAACATCAAGGAACAGGGACTCGATGTCCCCATACCTCCAGGGCCGCGCGTCTACATTGCGCACGTGGGCACGCCAGCCCGGCAGACAGCCATCAGCCTGGCAAGAAGGCTGAGGGACGCAGGTGTCGGCGTTCTGGCATCCACGGGCACCAAGAGCTTCAAGGCGCAGTTGCGTCAGGCCAACTCTCTGGGTGTGAGGCACACGATAATCCTGGGAGACAACGAAGTTGAGGCGGGCACGGCAGTCGTCCGGGACATGGCGCGCAACGAGCAATCGACGCTGCTCCAAGATGCCCTGCTTGAACATCTTGCCAGGGCTGTTGAGTACTCACCCGATAGTGCTTCTCCATAGCTGACCCCTTCCCAAATGTGGTACAATTTCTTAGTGTCTCCAGCTATGTTGTCCACACTCCACCAACCCGGGACCGTAGTGGCCGTCTGCCCACAAGCCCCAATGCTGCCCGGTAATCACAAAGGTGCGTCTGGCCATGTCTGCTGCTGAGAACGGGAATCCTCGCCCCAGGGACTATACGTCCCGCGACATTCAGATACTTGACGAGATCGAGGCTGTCCGCCTCCGTCCCGGCATGTACATAGGCGGCACAGGGTTCGAGGGCCTCCAGCACCTCCTGTACGAGATTGCCTACAACAGCCTCGACGAAGCGATGGCGGGCTATTGCGACAGCATAGAGGTCACAATACACCCGGACAACTCCATCACCGTGCGGGACAATGGTCGTGGCATCCCTGTCGAGCTCATTCCGTCAACGGACATCACTGCGCTCGAAGCAGTCATGACGCGGCTCCATGCCGGCGGCAAGTTCGGCAACCACCTCTACAGCGTATCCAGTGGCCTCCACGGGGTCGGTGCCTCGGTCGTGAACGCCCTCTCAAGTCGCACCCGCGTCGAGGTGCGGCGCGAAGGCAAGGTGTACTGCCAGGAGTACGAGCGCGGCGTACCAACCTGTGACATCACGGCTATTGGAGAAACCGAGGAGACGGGAACCCGCACCACTTTTCTGGCCGACTCGGAGATATTCGAGGACATCTCCTACGATTTCCCCATCACCTGTCAGCGATTGCGGGAGATGGCCTTTCTCAACAAGGGCATCACCATCCACTTCACTGACGAGAGAGTTGATGAAGAGAGAACGTACTACTTCGAGGGTGGTATCGCGAGCTATGTCCGCCGCCTGAGCCGCGAGAAGAACCCAATCCACTTCGACCCTATCTACATCTCCGGCACGGCCGACAGTTCGACAGTCGAGGTTGCCATTCAGTACAACGACGGCATGGCGGAGAACACGTCTTCGTTCGCCAACTGCGTCAACACCCGGGACGGAGGAAGCCACCTCACCGGCTTTCGTGCGGCGCTCACTCGGGTCCTCACCGACTACACCCGCAAGAACAAGCTCACCAAGGACAGCGATCCCGGCCTGACCGGTGATGATGTGCGACAGGGCCTGGTGGCCGTGATAAGTGTCAAGCTCTCCAATCCCCAGTTCGAGGGCCAGACCAAAGGCAAGCTCGGCAACCCGGAGGTCAGGGGCCAGGTTGAGTCCATTGTTGCCGACCAGCTGGGGCTCTACCTCGAGCAGCATCCCGAAGAGGCACGGTCTATCCTCGACAAGTGCCTTGTCTCCGCGCGCGCCCGGGAGGCCGCTCGGAGAGCTCGTGAGCTGGTCTTCAAGAAGAGCAGCTTTGACACAGCCACTCTCCCCGGCAAGCTGGCCGACTGCTCTGAGAAGAACCCGGAATTCTGTGAACTGTACCTCGTCGAGGGAGACTCCGCAGGTGGCTCGGCCAAGCAGGGCAGAGACAGGCGCTTTCAAGCGATACTCCCTCTCAGGGGGAAAATACTTAACGTAGAGAAGGCGACTCCGGAGAAGATACTCGCTCACGAAGAGATACGTGCGCTGGGGACCGCCCTGAGGGCCGGGCCCGATGGTCTCGACCTGACCAAGCTCCGCTACCACCGGGTAATCATCATGACCGACGCCGACGTCGATGGCGCTCACATCCGCACGTTGCTCCTCACCTTCTTCTACCGGCACATGCCGGAGCTTATCGAAGAGGGCCATCTCTACATAGCGCAGCCACCGCTGTACCGCGTCCGCTCCGGGAAGCGTGAGGCATGGGTCTATACCGAGCAACAGAAGGATGACGCAATGCGTAGCTTCGGTGGCAGAGGGGACATCCAGCGCTACAAGGGTCTTGGCGAGATGAGTCCGGAGCAACTGTGGCAAACCACTATGAATCCTGACACAAGGACTTTGCTCAGAGTGGAAATCGAGGACAGCACCTCAGCAGACGAGGTCTTCCAGATGCTGATGGGCAGCGAAGTTGAACCCCGCAAGAACTACATTCAGGACCACGCCGAGGCGGTCGAGAACCTCGACATCTGATAACCATCAGCCACGGTACAAGCCGTGAGCTACTATGTACTTCTCTACCTCACCGGGAACCAGGTAGTCAATCGGAAGCCCTCTCGCCACGCGTTCCCGTATGCCGGAAGAGCTGATTCCTATCATCGGAGAGTCCAGTGTGACCACGTTTTCGCCTGACAATCCCCTGATACGCGCCGCCACCTCTCTCAGCTCCGGCAAGTTCGTTCCAATCCTCGGCACCACGACAAGCTTGCACATCTCCACAATCCTCTCGGGCTCCTTCCACAGAGGCAGTTCAGTGAAGCTGTCCCGCCCCAGAATCAAGTAGTACTCATTTTCACCCGAGGCAGTACGCAACTCTTCCAGCGTATCAACTGTGTAGGATGGCCCACCGCGTTCCACTTCCACAGTGGAGATGTCGAACTGCTTGTGCTTCGCTATCGACAGCCGAACCATCTCTATCCTGTGCTCCGACAAACTGATGTCCCGCTCAACCTTCAACCATGGATTTCCCGCCACAACGAACAGCACCATGTCAAGAGAGAGCCGGATACGCGCCTCCTCCGCAACGAATATGTGCCCCACATGTACCGGATCGAACGTGCCGCCAAGAATACCTATTCTCATTACTGTCCTATACACATATTGGATTAAGGTAGAGGAGTATAACACTAGAGGTAGTAGTCATAGGCTGGACGGATAAGTCGAGTCAAAGTGAACAGCCGCGTTTGATGGAAACACAAGTTGTGAGAAGGCCCGAGTCGGTTGTCGACAGTGTCTACAGCAGGTATCGTAAGGCTATCAACAGGTTGTCTACAGACCTTTGTCCTGCGCCAGCCGCTCCCGAATCCTGGCAACTTGCTTGCTCAGTTTCGGGTTCTGTTTCAGTTCCATGGCAATCCTGTTGTGGCCGTGGAGGATGGTTGCGTGGTCACGGTTGCCGAGTTGGCGACCAATCTCCGAGAGAGAACAGCTGGTCTCAGTGCGCATGAGGTACATGGCAACGTGCCTCGCGAGAGCGGTCTTCCGGTCTCTCTTTTTGCCGAGAAGCTCTTCCATTGGGACGTCGAAGGAGTCGGCGACCTCGTGGACGATGGCTCCATTGTCGCCGGTGGTCGAAATACTGGTGAGGAGATTGTGGACAGACTGTGCGTTGATGTCATCCCCGGTCAGTCTGGCCTGGGCGGCGAGGTAGACGAGGGCGCCTTCGAGTTGTCGCATGTTTCCGCGCACTTCCTGGGCTAGAATCCGGAGGGCGTCGGCAGGTATGCAGCTGTCAGCCTCGGCCGCTCTGGCCTCCAGGAAACCGAGTCGGGTCTCGCACTCAGGTGGCTGAATGCAGGCCACCATGCCGCTTTCCAGACGGCTTCTGAGCTTGTCGCCGAGCATGTGCATGTCCCGGGGATGACGATCGCCCGCAACGGCTATCTGGCAGTCCTTCTGATGAAGCTCGTCGAAGATATGGTAGAAGCACTGCAGGGTCTGGCGCTTGTTGGCAAGGAACTGGATGTCGTCGAAAAGGAGCAGCGAGAGTGCTCTGAATTTCGAACTGAACTCTTCGACGCGTTTCTGCCTCACGGCAAGGACGAACTCATCTGTGAAGCGCTCTGCCGTCATGTAGAGCACCTGCCGGCCGCTCAGGCGTGCTGCATGGCCTATTGCCTGAAGCAGATGTGTCTTTCCCTGCCCGGTGCCGCTGTAGAGATACAGGGGGTTGAAGGAGCTCGGGGAGTTCTCCGCAATCTCGAGGGCCGTAGCGCAAGCGAGGCGGTTGCAGCTGCCCACGACGAAGTTATCGAAAGTGAATCGAGAGTCGGGTGCCTCAACGCGGGCTCTTGTGCTGACGCCGCCATCGGCCAGCGCTGACTGCAGCTGTGGCCTGCGCTGAGGAGGGAGCCTGTCGCGGACAACGAACTCGACTTCGGTGTCGTAGCCGACCACGTGCGTGAGAGTCTTCTTCACAAGCGAGCGGAGACGTTTGGTCAGCCACTCGGCGACAAACGCGCTCGGTGTCCCGACGATGAACACGCCGTTGTCACAGGACACCCCATGGCTGTTGCGCAGCCACGTATTGTAGTTGACACGGCTTACTTGAGTTTGAAGTTCGCCTAAGGCCTTCTGCCAAATCTCGTGTGCCGACTCCAACACGCCTCCACAGATATCAAATAGATGCAGTTGCCCAGGACGAATACGAGGGAAGGATTATGCAAGAAGAGCGGGGGTTCTGACGGACCTAGCGGGGGTCACGAGCATGGATATCAATTTAGCAAAGGCCCCGGGGCTTCTCTAGGGACGCTTTGACATAAATAGGACAAATCGTCGAAAATGTGCCCCAGGTGAATCCTAGAATTGTTTTCATGGGCACGCCGGAATTCGGCGTGCCAGTCTTGGAAGAGCTCGCACGCAGCCCCTGCGAGATAGTCGCTGTGTACACCCGGCCGGAGCGTCCGGCGGGACGTGGGCGGCACATGGCTCCATCGCCCGTTAAACGAGCTGCGCTTGAGCACGGCTTTCGTGTCATTGAGCCATCTACCATGCGCGGACAGGAGAGTGTCGTGTCGCTTGCGGAGCTTCGGCCGGAGGTCGTCGTGGTTGCGGCATTCGCGTATCTGCTTCCCCGGGAAGTGCTGGAGGTGCCCCGCCTGGGGTGTCTGAATGTTCACCCATCGCTCCTGCCTCGTCACAGAGGGCCTTCTCCTGTGGCAGCGGCGCTGTTGCGCGGTGATGCTGAGACGGGAGTGTCAATAATGCTCATGGATGAGGGACTGGACACAGGGCCGGTGCTCAGTCAGGAGTCGCGCAGCATCAGCGAGACTGATACCACCGGTGGCCTGACAGAGGCCCTGTCTGAGATGGGGGCTCGCCTGCTGTGTTCCACCCTCTGGAAGTGGATTGAAGGAGACCTTGTGCCCCGGCCGCAGGATGAGGCGCTCGCTACCTCGAGCGAACTGATTCGAGCGAAAGACGCGGGGCTCGACTGGTCCCTGCCCGCTGTGGAGCTCTGGAGGCAGGTGAGGGCGTATCATCCATGGCCTGGATGTTACACGGCATGGGGAGGGAAGCGACTGAAGATACTCAGCGGCCGGCCGCTTCAGGGGTGGCAGAGAGGAGATGTGGGGAGAGTGGTGGAATTGCCCGCCACCTCAGCGCTCCGAATCGGAGTTGTGACCGGGGAAGGACTTCTTGGCCTTGGAGAGGTACAGCTCGAAGGAAAGCGCCAGGTTTCAGCGGAGGAGTTCGTTCGTGGGCATGGTGACTTCATCGGGTCGTCTCTCATGACGTAGAGAAAGCGGCTGAGGAAAAGACCGGAGGAGCAAGGACGATGACAAGACGCATACTGGAACCCTTCCATCTGGGACCGCTCCCGCTTCGGAATAGAGTTGTGATGGCCCCCATCACGAGCCAGTACGCGGACGAGAAGGGCCGTGTGACGGAGCAACTCAAGGCGCACTATGAGGCGCGCGCGAGAGGCGGAACGGGGCTCATCATCGTGGAGGCGTCCTACATTGACCCGGTGGGACAGGCGTTCGCGAATCAGCTCGGCATCTATGACGACGGACTGCTGCCGGGCCTGCGGGACCTGGCCGACGTCATCAAGCGCCACGGCGCCGTGGCGGCGATCCAGCTCCATCACGGGGGCCGGATGGCGAAGTCAAGCCTCACGGGCATGCAGCCGGTCGCCCCGTCGGCAATCGCGGACCCTCGAGGCGAGCTGCCCAGGGAGCTGAGCGTGGCGGAGATAAGGTCCACAGTAGATTCGTTCGCTCGTGCCGCGGTTCGTGCGAAGCAGGCGGGCTTCGACGCTGTGGAGATTCACGGGGCGCACAGCTACCTGATAGACGAATTCATCTCCAGGGCGGCGAACAAGCGGACGGACGAGTATGGCGGCGACATCAGTAACCGGGCCCGTTTCCTTGTCGAGGTCATCGGAGCGGTGCGCGCCGCGACAGGAGCGGAGTATCCGCTCTGGATCAGGACGAACGGCCGGGAATACGGAGTAGAAGAGGGCACGTCACTGGAAGAGGCGGTGGAAGTGGCGAAGCTCGCCGAGCAGGCGGGATCTCTGGCGGTGCACGTATCTGCTTATGGCCCCTCGACGCCGACGAACAGGACCACGGCTGTCTTCAGGCCCGCGGTGATTGCGTATCTGGCCGCGGCGATGAAGGGGGCTCTGAAGATGCCGGTGATGGCCGTAGGGCGCATCACTCCGGAAGCGGCCGAAGAGCTTCTCGAGGAAGGAATCACGGACCTGGTAGCAATCGGGAAGGCGCTCCTCGCAGAGCCCGAGTTGGCTAACAAGCTGGCGGCAGGGAAAGAAGAGGATATCGTCCCGTGCATCGCCTGTA
>JAUVYD010000177.1 GCA_030603265.1 Dehalococcoidia bacterium | reverse complement strand
CTTGGCACAGGACTTCTTCTCTTCATTCTGAGTTCCCGAGCGTCATCCCTCTCACAATCGTTGTTGGTGAACTTGGAGGCAGCCTTCCTAGCGATTCCTCTTCTCTACCTGTCATACCAAGTGGCTCGTGGATGGTCGCTGCGACAGATGAACAGAGAGATTGACGACTACGTGAAGATACGTGCTGACACCGCAATGTTCTCGGTGTTGCGTCGGGTCATCAGGATTGTCTTTCTCCATCAGGAAGTCGGAGTTTCGGAACAGGCCGTCAACAGCCAATTCTCTCTCAAACCGACTGAGTTTCGCGATGCAATCGCAGAAGCGGAACACCTTGGCTTCCGGGTCCTCAAGCGCTGGTCTGTCCACCAAGAAGACCTAGCCAGTGTGTTGGACAGTCCTCTTGTAGTCGGGAGACTAGATGAAGATAGGCTCACTCTGCTAGTTCAAGTCCTTCGGGGACCGGCAAACCATGAAGTGCTGCAGAAGAAGCAGCCTCCATTCCACGACACTGGGAGAGTAGCGAGTGGCTACAAGTCTGTGGCAGGAAACGAACTCGGACCGGGGAACTCGAACCTAACAGACCGCATGTTGCTGCTGAGGGAGATGAGTTCTGGTCCCCGGAATTGCCCCGCATACCGGGGCTTCCAAACGTTGACGCCTCTTTGGTGCGTCGCGCCTCACGTGAGGATGGATGTCTTCTACGCTACCACTCACAGGATGCCACGGATGCCCGGGGAAAGTACTACAATGACATCAAGCCGCGCAGATCTCTTGGCAGCGTGATGATACACGAGTGCATGGCAACCGCGGCGGGACCCCAGGTCGCATCGGCATCGTCCGGAAGGCAAGGCCACACGAGGAGCTACGATGGGGTACACTGACAACGAGCTCGAACTCCTGCTCGACAGCATAGAGTCTGATCTTGCAGAGCGCAAGGAGTCTTGGAATGGCAGCGCGCCACAGACCGGACGGCAGGCTGTCTGCGCCTTCGCCAATGACCTGCCCGACCATCGCCAGCTAGGCGTTCTGTTCGTCGGCGCAAGAGATGACGGAACATCATCCGGCCTTGCAATCACCGATGAACTCCTTCTCACGCTCTCCGACATCAGAAGCGACGGAAATACCCTGCCACCACCTTCCATCGTTGTCGAGAAACGCACCGTGAAGGGCAGCGAGATGGCCGTCATTACCGTGCGGCCTTCAGACGCGCCCCCGGTTCGGTACAGGGGAAGGATTTGGGTCCGCGTCGGGCCGCGAAGGGCTGTCGCAACCCCACAAGAGGAACGCATCTTGAATGAGAAACGCCGCTATCGTGACATCCCATTCGACGTCCAGCCGCTGCCTTCCTGCAATCTGTCGGCGCTCAGTCGAGTGCTATTCGAACAGGAGTATCTGCCGAATGCTTTCGCCCCGGATGTTCTGACAGCCAATCAGCGTTCCTACGAACAGAAGCTGGCGTCCTGTCGGATGACTGCCTCCGTTGATGACCCAGCCCCAACGGTTCTTGGCATCCTGGTCCTTGGCGTTTCTCCGAGGGATTGGATTCCCGGCGCATATGTCCAATTCCTCCGCATTGCCGGGACACGGATGACGGACCCCATACAGGACGAGGCCATTATCGATGGTGACCTGGGACAGGTTCTGCGTCGAATCGACGACAAGATCGATTCCCATAGCCGCATCGAGATCGACTTCACGTCGGCTGACCAGGAAGTACGGACGATGCCCTACCCGCGCGTGGCTCTTCAACAACTGATACGTAATGCCGTCATGCACCGCACCTACGAGAGCACGAACGCCCCGGTCCGGGTCACATGGTTTGACGACCGCATTGAAATCACGAATCCGGGAGGGCCGTTCGGCGTCGTGACGCAGGAGAACTTCGGCCAGCCCGGCATCACGGACTATCGCAACCCCAGTCTGGCTGGAGCCATGAAAGTCATGGGATATGTGCAGCGATTCGGTGTCGGGATCCAGATAGCGAAAGCGGAACTGACGAAGAACGGCAACCCGGACCTCGAGTTCCAGGTCGGATTGACACATATCCTCGCCACTGTCAGGAGGCGTCCATGAGTGTTCCGGTATTGACCTTCTTCAACAACAAGGGAGGTGTAGGCAAGACCACCCTCGTCTATCACTTGTCGTGGATGTTCCCCGAGGTCGGCCTCAGTGTCGTCGCGGTGGACCTCGATGCGCAGGCGAGCCTCACCGCAGCATATCTCGACGAAGACACTCTTGAGAACTTGTGGGAAGACGAGGCCGCCCCCACCACAATCTATCGGGCAGTAGAACCCCTCACCAGAGTCGGAGACCTGATGGAGCCTCAGTTGATAGAAGTGGCGCCGCAACTCCATCTTGTCCCCGGAGACGTCGCGTTGGCATCGTTTGAGGATACTCTGTCCGATGCGTGGCCGCACGCCATGGACGACAAGAGCCGATTGTATCGTCCGTTTCGAATCTTGACTGCCTTCTGGCAGATCGCGCAACTGGCTGCACGCCGGGTGAGCGCCGATATCATCCTAGTGGATGTAGGTCCGAACCTCGGGGCCATCAACCGCTCGGCGCTCATCGCTTCCGACTATGCTGTAGTCCCGCTGGGTGCTGACCTGTTCTCTCTGCGGGGCTTGAAGAACCTCGGCCCGACCCTTCGGTCGTGGCGCGAGTCCTGGTGCCACAGGCTGGATCACTGGGGGTATCCCGATTTCGCGCTTCCCCAAGGCAGGATGGTCCCCCTCGGCTACATCGTGCAACAGCATGGCGTTCGACTCAGCCGCCCTGTCAAAGCATACGACAAATGGGTCAACCGCATACCCGGCGTCTATCACGAGTCCGTGTTGCGGGACTCCACCACTGCCGATACGCCTTCGCAGGACGAACAATGCCTCGCAACATTGAAGCACTTTCGCAGCCTAATCCCGATGGGGCAAGAAGCGCGGAAACCGATCTTTCATCTCACATCCGCCGACGGCGCCATCGGGGGCCACGCACAGGCGGTCCAAGATGCGCACGAGGACTTCGAGACCCTCGCTAGGACACTGCTTCAACGAATAAGTCAGAACGCGCCCAAGGACGGCCACGACCACCAACCATAGACCTGCGTGTACTGGTACCTTCCGCGAATCTCGGGAACGACATGCCCAATTGAGTTTGTGCTCTGCACGGAGATGAGGGTTGATTGCACTCATTTGCGCGTTGTAGCCCGGAGCTATATCGGGGACACCCTGGTCATTTCCCCGCAATCAGACCGAGCAAGCAACCCTGAGCCCGCAATTGCACTGTGGTGTTGAGAACCTGCGCGCCCACCGCACCTGACCTGAATTGAACACTACTCACCGGGCGAGGCATGCCGTCGCCCCTGCAGCAGGTGCCAGACTACACCTCCACATCTTCGATGCCGCGCGCCGACAGTAGCCTGAGCGGCTCAAAGCCAGCGGAGGGGGAGAAGAGCAGGATGCTCTCCTTGAGGTCACCGAGGTGGCCACAGAGTTCTTCTCTCGTGATACCGTCGGGCGCGTAGACAACATACAGGGCGTCCCGTGTCTGAGGGGATATCCTGCTGCGATAGTCCGGGCCATGAATGACGCTTGACAGTATCCCTACACCATCAACGGTCATCATGTCACCCGCCTTGGCCACCTGAGCTTCCTGATTGAGCTTCATGTAGCTCTCGGCGCCCGTGCCGGCATTCAGAGTGACCGGTGGAACTACCGTTGCGAGGTCATGGCCTGCCGTGAGCAACAGGTTCTTCATCTCAGCCATGAACATGACGTCTACCAGTCCGGATACCGTCGGAAGTGGCCTCTGCTTGACGACCACCGTCTTCAGCTGCTGCACGAGATGGTAGGTCTTCT
>JAUVYD010000076.1 GCA_030603265.1 Dehalococcoidia bacterium | reverse complement strand
GGTTTTTCGAACCTGTCGGGAGATGCGAACCGGCAAACTGATAGTTGTTCGGTAGTCTCAGACTAGAATACCGGACGGGCTAGCTGCCTCGCAGCCACCCGGAACTCCATGCAGACGACACATCACTCAGAGTGATGATGTCACTTCATCGTCGGCGGGCAATCCTTGACCGTCAGCAACCCCAAACTACAGCGCTGCGGCTGCATTGTCAAGTCCTGTCTCCGGCTACTCTAACCTGTCCCCAATAGCGATACCACTTCTCCAATTGGAGTTGCGGATGGGGAGTTCATCGTTGTGGGGACTGCTTACTTGGTGGGTGGTACTGGATTCGAACCCCTGATCTGGAACTCATGCTATGGCACGAAAACATACGCATGAAAGGGCAACCATCCCGATGTTCGTTCGGTGGTGAGCGGCCGCACATCGGTCACGCTGAGTGAGTGACGCCGGTGGTGTGCCCGGGGCGCCGACAAACGGGGAGGTAGTCCTTCAAACCGCTGTCTCGGCGAAGTGGCGCTGCCTTTGGCGAGTCCTTCTGCCTTCCCCATCAATTCGGGCTGTGACCTCAGGTGCAGGACCGTGATGCGCGGATGGGGCGACTCTCCAGGACAGAACCCTGGTCATGACGCGGCAGCTGACATAACGTACTCCGCAGAGACGAACAAGTCCATCTGCAGGCGCTGGTCAGTTTCTGTGAGACCGGCGACAGGACTTTGCCCGTGAAGGTGAGCGGTCCGTCGCGTGTGAAATCGCGGACACTGGGCGACGACAAGTGCAATCTCGCGACCGACAGAGGCGCCAGAACTGTCCGACTCGCGGTCTTCCGGGACTGCGGGTCGTTTCCGTGATGTCCCTCTCGTACGTGTTACAGGTTGCAGGGGCACGACGTCCCGCAGAGCGCGGGCTGTCCCTAGGGCTCGATTACCGCCGTGACTTCAATCTCCAGCAGCCATTCTTCCCGGGCCAAATCCTTTACCACCAGGAGGGTTGTAGGGGGGAATGGAGGGGTGAGGTACTGAGCTCGGATGTCCCGAACGACGGGAAAATCCTCCCGGTTCTTCAAGAAGATGCCAAGCTTGACCGCGTCACTGAACGTCGCCCCGGCGGCGGCCAGCATGTTCTTCAGGTTTTCGAACACCTGCCGGGTCTGTGCCTGGAGGTCGTCTTTCCCCACCAGCTTCCCCTGGGCATCCCAGGGCACCTGCCCGGAGATCATCACGAGAGTTCCCCCTTTGACCGTCAATCCCTGGGAATAGTCCCCCGCCGGTTTGGGAACATTGTTGGGCTGCAGATAGGTTTTTTCCACTTTTGCTCCTCCCTTGCTTCACTGTCAGCCTGAAAACACTGTACATCTTACTTGAAGATACAGAGTCTCACTCATCTGCATGACTGAAATTGCCAGCTAAGACCTATTGAACAGGAATTGACCGTCGGTTTCTGCAGATGAGACAATCTGCCCCCAGTCTGAAAGTGGATTGAAAGGCCTGGGGGCCTGGTCGTACGATATGCCATGGAAGCGAGGACAGCGATGAAGAAGATACTGGGTATAGGGGGTAGCCCCCGCAAAGGTGGCAACTCGGACATATTGCTGCAGCGGTTGCTCAAGGGAGCAAGTGTGGAGGGCGCTGCCACGGAGGGGATTCAGCTTCGAGACTATCAAATCCAACCGTGTATTGCTTGTGAGCGGTGTCGCAAGGACAAGCAGTGCACAGGACTTCAAGATGGAATGCAGCTCATATATCCGAAGATCCGGGAAGCCGGTGGAATCGTATTGATATCACCTGTATACAGCTACAACCTGACCGCTCTCACGAAATCATTCATCGACCGTTTGTACTGCTATTACTACTTCAGTGATGAACGTCCAGGATACTGGTCCAGCCAACTGGCAGACCAGGGGCGAAAAGCGATAATCGCTGTTGTCGGTGAGCAAGCTACTCGTGCAGAGGGGGGGATGGACTTGACGCTGGAGACCATGCGCCGTTCTATAGAAGCTTTGGGTTATGACGTCATCGATGAATTGCCGGTACTTGGCATCTTTCATAAGGGAAAAGTACGGGAATATCCCCAAGTCCTTGAGCAAGCAGAGACCCTCGGGAGAAGGCTGGCTTCTCTATTGTGAATGAGAAACAGAATTCAGGGATTTCGGGAGAGTCAACTAGACTAGATTAGCCAGCAACTTCCCTTGTCCTTTGACGCCTTCCTTGATGCCCAGACGTCGAAGGATTCCCCAGTACAGGGCCAAATCTCCTGCAACAATGGGTTTCTCTACTTCCTTCTCCAGTCTCTCAGCGATATGCAGCAACCTCATGCCCCCGCCAGTAACCAGAATACAGTCTGCATCAGGAGCGTTCTGTGAGACAGCCCTGACCGCTTTCTCAACTGCGTGTACAGGAGTTTCCCAATCCATAGGGTCCAATTCGCCCTCGCCGATGAATACATCTGAATCTTTGCCCCTGGCAATGCCCTGTGATTGCCAGTTTTCTGATTGCGATATGTTCAGTCCCGCCGTTGTCAGATACTCAGTAAGCATCTTCGCCATCTTGTCGGAATAGTAGGTGGATGCGACGGCGATTGACTGGCATTTGAGGTGTCTCAACGCATGCACCACTTCCACACCCATCATGACGAGCGGCGTCCCCGTGGCGCTCTCGATGCTTCTCTGGACCTGCTGGGCCTTTTCCCAGCCATGAACGAGAGAAAACGGGTATCCGAACTGTGCCGTGACATCGGCTCCGGCTGCCGACAGGGAATGCGCGCATGCAGTCAACTCGGGTTCTGCAGCAAGAAACTCGTCCACACTGTAGCCGAAAGTGTGCGGCCGCATGGTTGTCTGCATCACAATCGTGTTGTCGGGGGCTATCCGTAGGAACTCGGTTGGAGATATGTCGAACCAGCCGGGTGGCGTTATGAAGCCGACTTTGTACACGGATGGTCTGATAGCAGGTTGACTCATAGTTGACCTCCAGCAGCGAAGAGAGTCCACTGCTGTCGGTAGCGTAGCATGCCCGTGCACGAAGCAATGCTTCGCAACTAGCGGACGACGGGAATGGTTGTCATGGGATGGCGTGCGTCTGGCTCGTGAAGAAGTGTCCACACGTCGAAACCAGGGTCATATTCACCATTGTCGGCAACAGCCTTCTCCCATTCTCTGACCTCTGCGATGGGTAGAGTAATGTTGTCCTTCAGCAATGCCTGACAGTCAGGCCTATCCCAGGTCTCGACTATCTGCTGGTAGATTGCTTCGCATTCCTCCGAATGCTTCAACGCTATGCCAACACAGGACACCGCCAGGAGCCTGTCGGAATAAGCACACTGATGGTGAGGCTACACAGCGTAGGGCAGGGTTGGCACGCCACTTCACGAAGGCCAAGGGTGCGCATTCAGCTCAACTGCGCCCCGTGCTGAGCTGCTCCCTTCGTACCAATGCCGAGGAGGGCTGTTACTCCGACAGGCTCCTCGTGCAATGCAACGTAGTCGCTGAGCGCTTCGTGGGAAGTCTCTGAGGCTGGCCCGGCATCGCCGGAATGGACTCCGGAGCATGGAAGAACGGGAGCAGTTCAACAGCTCTCCCCTTCTGGATGTCTGTCTACTACTCGACCGTGAAGGGGACGGACACCTCCTCTGCGCCGTCGAGGTAGAGAACCAGCTTGTACTCGCCCGCCGGCCATCCGTTGTCCGGGATAGTCAGCGAGAACTGCACGTACTGAGTGCTATCGGCCGCCAGGGGGACAGAATCAATCAGCAGGTTTGTGACGTCCTCAAGCTCACCGCTCACGTAGTACCATTCAGAGAGAATGCTCGTGCCCTCAGGTGCATCGCTAAGCAGCACCGAGCAGAATATCTCGAGCGTGTCGACTGAGAACGTCGTAGTCGGATTCAAAGGTCTGGACTGGCTGTCGACGCCCAGCGTCATGGTGGCTTCGGAGAGAGATGCGGAAGGGGCCGTCGTGGCGAACGAACCGGATGTCTCGCCGACCGTGAACGGAAGCGTGACTTTCTCTTTGCCGTCGACATAGAGGACCATCTCGTATTCGCCTGTGGGCCACCCATTATCGGGGCGGGTCATTGAGAACTCGATGTATCGTGTGCCGTCGGTGACGACGGGAAACGAATCAATCACGTGGTCGGTCACATCTTCGAGTTCGCCTTTGATGTATACCCATTCCGAGAGGACTTCGGTGTCCGAAGGTGCGTTGGAAAGTTTCACGGAACAGAAGATCTCAGGCGTATTGGCCTCGAATACGTTGGTTGCGCCGACAGGCTTGCTTTCGCTGTCGATGCCTGTAGCCATCGTTGCCTCGCTCAGTGAGGCAGTTGTGAAGCTGACCTCGCCGTCACATCCCAACAGCGGCATTGTTCCGATGAGGGTTGTCAGCGAGAGCAGGCATATGTGGGTGAGGAACCTGTTCATCTACACGTACTCCTGTTCTGCGTTGCGTGGGAGAGGTATTGTAGCATGTCCCTCGCGAAGCCCTGCCGGCAGGTGGCCCGGAGGGTGACAGAACCGAAGACCGTCTGGAAGACTCCCTGCTAAGGCTTGACAAAAGATGACGGGTCGGCAACTATACGCGCATTGCAGTATATCGCGAACCGAGGTATCATGCCTCTTGCCCGGTGCGCTGAAGGGAGCCTGAACAATGAAGAGACCGGTGGCCGTCATAGTCGATGGTCCGGCAGCTGTGCCTGCCGACGTAATTGAGAAGTATGACATGGGTATCGTGCCTCTTCATGCGATAGTGGATGGCCAGGACTACCCCGAGAATACCGTTGATATGGGTTGGTTGTATGAGCGGCTGAGGGAGAAGCAAGCGGTGCCCACGACATCGGCTCCGTCCGTAGGTGAGATACTCTGCGCGTACGAGTGGGCGGCGTCGAGGGCAGAGTCGGCCGTCTCGATTCACATGACGTCTGTCTTCAGCAAGGGCTACGAGGCTGCGCTGGAAGCTCGAAAGCTGGCGCTTGAGAAGTACCCCGCCATGCAGATCGAAGTGGTGGACTCCTGCACCGTGGAGGCCGGCGAAATGCCCATAGCCATCGAAGCAGCCGCACTCGCGATGGATAGCGCGGGATTTGACGAAGTGGTGAGAAGGACGTACGAGGTGCGCGACGCGATGTGCTCTCTCTACTGCTTCGAGACGCTGTTCTACCGGGACAAAGGCGGGCGCACATACAAAGCCAAGCCGTGGGCCGAGGCGGAGGAGCATTCAGGAAACGGCTTCAAGGCGATGATAGGGGTCGACCATTCGACCGGCGGGACGGTCCAGCTCATTGCCCGCGGACGGACCAAGAAACAACTCATGCGGAAGATGGTCCATATTGCTGTGGAGCGCGTGGGCGACAGGAAGCTGTATGGCGCCATTGTCCACGCGAATGCTGCCCGGGATGCGGACTGCCTGAGAAGCATGCTCGAGAGCGAGCTGCAGTGCGAGGCGTTGTTCGTGAGCCCGGGGCTGGCGGCTACTGCTATCCAGAACGGCGAGGGCTTCGTCACATTCGGTTTTCATGCGGCGTAGGAGTCCTGTCACTTTTGTGCAATCCGTCACGCTCGTGTGTTGTGCGTGATCTGTCTGGTGGAGGTGTTGCCCTTGGGAGTCGCCCCGAAGTCGAACCTATTGATAGGAATAGGAAGGAGTCATTCAGATGCATATTGTTCGAAGACTGATACCGGTACTGTGTTGTACTGCGCTGCTTGCCATGGGCCCCGCCGGATGCGCATCGAGCGGGACGCCGGACTCGTACAAGATTGGAATCATCGCGTCTCAGACAGGGCCTTACAGCGGACTCGGGCTGCCCGCGATTGACGGTGCGCAGCTCGTTGTCGACCAGATAAATGAGGCCGGTGGCATCAATGGCATGCCGATAGAGCTTGTACTGTACGACGACAAAGGAAGCTCGACCGAGACTGCGCTGGCCGCACAGAAGCTCATAGAGGTGGATGAGGTTCCCGCCCTTGCGTGCCTCACGGCCACAGGCCTTGCCCACAGTATGGTGCCCGTCCTGAACGAGAATGAGACGCCCGGTATCGTCATGTCGGGCACAGGACTGATCAACGACCAGCTCGGCAAATGGGCCTTCAAGCCGATTGCAAGCGAGGAGGACTACATACCCCTGCCGCTAGGCTACCTGAAGGACGACGTTGGTGTCGGCACGTGCGCGGGACTGATAGAGAACAGCGGCTACGGCGAGGGTGGCGAGCACTACCTCAACTTGGTCGCCCCCACTATGGGCATCGAGATGGTGGACATTCAGCACTTCGATCCTGCAGCGACCGATATGACACCTCAGCTTGCCAACATCAAGGCATCCGGTGCAGAGTCTATCTTCATCTGGGGTAGTGGCCCTGCCGGCGCTCTGGCCGTCAAGCAGGCTCGCGAGATGGGGATTGACCTTCCCATTGTTACCACACCGGCCCAGTCGTCACCCAGTTATGTGGAGGCCTTCCGGGAATACTACGAGATGGAGCCTTCAGTGGTATGTATCGACTCGAAGCTCACGATGTGGCGACAGCTTCCGGACAGCGATCCGGACAAGCAGTTGTGTGGAGACTTCGAGGAGTCGTTCTCGGCCGAGTACGGGCGTCCTCCGGCGATGTGGCAGGCCATTGGAGCGCAGATCATCATGTTCATCGCTGACGGTTTCGAGCGAGCGAACCCCGACTTGAGTGACGTCTCGAAGGCGCGCAGCCAGGTCAGGGACGCGTTCGAGCAAACGGAGAATCTGAGCCTTTTCATGGGCACCTACACGATTACATCCGATGACCACTACGGACGGGTGGTGCCCAAGGAGGTGCTCGTTACGTTCCGTGACGGCCAAAAGATCCTCGTCAAGACGATGGCGGACTAGCGCGAGATAGTTGGACGCTTCCACGGTTCTGCAATCGCTCATAAGCGGGCTCACGCTCGGGTGCATCTACGCTGCACTCGGGCTGGGCCTGTACGTCGTCTACGGCGTGACACGTGTGCTGAACCTTGCCCAGGGCGAGTTTGTGATGCTCGGGGGCATGTTCACGGTGAGTCTCTGCGCGATGGGGTTGCCGCTGGTCCCCGCCGTATTCCTGGCGGTGTGCCTGGCGTCGCTCAGCGGGGCGGTTCTGTATCGGTTCATCATATATCCGGCACGGGGGGCGTCGGGCTCCACACTCGCGTTTCTGACCGTCGGCTTCGCCTTTGCAATCGAGGGCATTACCCTGCTCGTCTGGGGCTGGGAATTCCGGAC
>JAUVYD010000078.1 GCA_030603265.1 Dehalococcoidia bacterium | reverse complement strand
CCAGGGAGTAGCGGTCTCTTCCAGGTCACCGACTATCTTGAAGCCCAGGCGATCCGATGGCTCTCTCATTGTCACCTCCTGGGTGACAACTTACCACGTGTGGTTCATAGCTGCACATGCTCTCCAATCCACGGATTACGGGGAGAGCGCTGTTCGGATACGGGGCAAATACGTTGGAGTCAGCTAGGCTTTCTGTTAGAATAGCGTGAGGGTACGAAGGATGCTGGGGAATGAGTTGGTAGTCGTCTGCAAGGCCAGACACGGCGAAGCCCAGATAATCAGGGCGCGGCTGGAGGACGAAGGGATTCCGGCGGCTCTCAGCTACGAGAGCGCAAGTATCGTGTACGGTCTCACTATCGATGGCCTGGGCGAGGTGCGAATCCTCGTGCCCGAGGCGTACTCTGAGCAGGCGCGGGCCGTGCTCGCAGATAGCGGTCCTGCGGAGAGTGGTGGGGTCGACGACCTCCCGTAGCGCATCCTCCAGAACCGGTAGCGCCGCGCTGTGTGGGGCTCCTGCCCCCACGGCGAAGGGAACTGCATGACTTCACGCCTTGATCGTGTCACAGAAGAGCGCCTCAGGACTATCCACGACCTGAGGTCGCGCGGTGTCGAACCGTATCCTCACACGTATCGCCCGAGCCACACAGCGGCGGAAGCCCGTGCGCTGTGCGATCGTGAGGGCGAGAGGTCACAGGTTGTGTCACTTGCGGGCCGTGTCATGGCCAGGCGCAAGATGGGCAAGATGGCCTTCCTCGACCTCAAGGATGGTTCGGGGAAGCTGCAGGTCTGTCTGCGCCGTGACCTGCTGGGTGACGAGAGCTACGACCTACTGCGGGACATAGGCATCGGGGACTTCGTCGGCGTTGAGGGGGAATTGTTTCTCACGAAAACCGGCGAGGTGACAGTCGATGTGGCGCGTGTCGAACTCCTGGCCAAGTCGTTGAGGCCCCTGCCCGAGAAATGGCATGGTCTTGTCGACGTGGAGACGAGATACCGTCAGAGATACCTTGACCTCCTCTCGAACGAAGACGTGCGGCGCACCTTCGCGCTCCGGAGCAGAATCGTGAGCGCAACCAGGAGATTCCTCGACGGCGAAGGGTATCTGGAAGTGGAGACCCCCGTGCTGCAGTCGAAGGCTGGCGGCGCGCTGGCGCGGCCTTTCGTCACGCATCACCATGCCCTTGGCGAGGACCTCTTTCTGCGCATCGCCCTCGAACTCTCTCTGAAGAAGCTCATTGTGGGCGGCATCGACCGTGTGTATGAGATTGGCCGGGTGTTCAGGAACGAGGGCATATCCGTGCGGCACAACCCGGAGTTCACGCTCATGGAATGCTACTGTGCGTACGGTGACTATGAGGACATGATGGTCCTGACGGAGAACCTGTTCGCCTCAGTGGCACAGGAGGTGCTTGGCACGACGCGCGTCGAGTTCCGCGGTCATCACATCGAACTGGCGCCGCCCTGGCGGCGCGTATACCTCCGGGATGCTGTGAGGGAGGCAAGCGGCATCGACTTCGAGGACTACGACGACGCCGAAGGGTTGCACGAGAGGATGCTGCAGGAGGGAGTGCGTATCGAGGGTTTGCCCCGGCGGGCCAAGCTCATCGATGCCCTCATCTCGACCTTCGTCGAGCCGAAGCTTGTGCAGCCGACGTTCGTTCTTGACTATCCCGTGGAGATGTCGCCCTTCGCAAAGAGGAAGAGGGGCAACGACCGCATGGCCGAGCGCTTTGAAGCCTTCATCTCCGGCCTCGAGTTCGCGAATGCCTTCAGCGAACTGAACGACCCGGTCGACCAGCGCGAGCGCCTTGAACAACAGCTCCGGGAGCGGGTCGGCGAGGAGGACGTCGAGGTCGCCGACGAGGATTTCATCGAGGCCATGGAGTATGGCATGCCTCCCGCGGGCGGACTCGGAATCGGCATTGACCGGCTGGTGATGTTGCTGACGGGACAGGACTCCATCCGCGACGTGATACTTTTTCCTCAGCTAAGGGGGAAGCGCGATGATTGACATCAGGCTTATCAGGGAAGACCGCCCGCTTGTGGAGCGTGCGATGGAGTTGAGGGGCAGTACTGACGCCATTGGCCCGGTTGTCGAGGCTGATGAGCGGCACCTCAAGCTGTTGCGCGAGATGGAAGGGCTGCGCGCGCGTCACAACCAGACGAGCAAGCAACTCGGGCGTATGAAGGAGCGCCCGCCCGAGCTTATGGAGGAGATGAAGGACCTCGGGGAGCAGATCGCTGAACTGCAGCGCGGGACGAAGGAGGCGAAGGACGCTCTCGACGCCCTGTTGCTGGAACTGCCGAACATGCCGCACGAGAGTGTCCCCGAGGGCAAAGACGCCGAGGACAACATCATCGTACGCAGCTGGGGAACCCCGAGGCAGTTCGAGTTCGAGCCCGCCTCGCACTGGGACATCGGCGAGCGCCTGGACATAATCGACTTCGTGAGAGGGGTGAAGCTCTCCGGGAGCCGGTTCTACGTGCTGAAGGGCCTCGGAGCGCGGCTTCAGCGGGCACTCATCTCCTTCATGCTGGACCTGCACACGAAGGAACACGGATACAGAGAGATATACCCGCCGTTCATGCTCCGGAAGGAGTGCATGGTGGGCTCGGGCAACCTGCCCAAGTTCGCCGACAACCTGTATCACGATGCAGAGGAGGACTTCTGGTTCGTCCCGACGGCGGAAGTGCCGTTGACGAACCTGCACCGTGACGAGATCCTCGACGGCAGCGAGCTGCCCCTGCGCTACGTGGCGTATACGCCGTGCTTCCGCCGGGAGAAGATGGCGGCAGGCAAGGACACGCGGGGCATCAAGCGGGGTCACCAGTTCGACAAGGTCGAGCTGTACAAGTACGTGAGGCCCGACGACTCCGATGCCGAGCTTCTCACTCTGCTCACCGACGCGGAGGAAGTGCTGCAGAAGCTCGAGTTGCCATACCGCGTGCTTCAGCTCTGCACGGGCGACCTCGGGTTTGCATCGTGCAAGACATTCGACATCGAGGTCTGGGCGCCCGGGTGCGGAGAGTGGCTCGAGGTCAGCTCGTGCAGCAATTGCGGGGACTTCCAGGCAAGAAGGGCCAACGTGCGCTTCCGCGCGGAGGTCGGTTCCAAGCCCCAGTTCCTGCACACACTGAACGGCTCCGGACTCGCGCTTCCCAGAGTGCTTATTGCCGTGCTGGAGAACTGCCAACAGGCGGATGGCACGGTGCTGGTGCCGGAGATTCTGAACAGGTATATGTAGCAACCAGGGTCTATCCGCGGTCCTGTGCTTCCCGAACAACAGCAGGGCCGCGTGGCAGAACACATTCTGCAAGGAGGGAGAGACATGGTGCGTTCAACTCCGCTGAGCTACGCTTACGGGAGCTCGGCCACCCCGCCCATCGGACTGACTATCCCGGATTTCCTCGACCACATCAGTGACAGTTTCCCCGACAACGAGGCGCTGGTGGATGTTCCAAGTGGCCGCCGGTGGACCTACACAGAGTTCAGGGACGATTGCCGCCGGGTGGCGAAGTCCCTGATGAAGCTCGACGTCAAACGTGGGGACAGGATCGGCATCTGGGCCACCAACTACCCCGAGTGGGTGCTGGTACAGTTCGGTAGCGCCATGATGGGTGCCGTGCTGGTCAACATCAACCCCGCCTACCGCACCCACGAGCTGGAACATGCCTTGAAGAACTCGGAGGCAAGCACGCTCCTGCTTATCGAGCGCTTCAAGTCCTCGGACTACGTCTCCATGTTCTACGACGTGTGCCCGGAGGCGCGCGACTCTACTCCCGGGGCGATACGGTCCGAGAGGCTGCCGGAGCTCAGGAGCGCAATCCTGATAGGCGACCAATCGCCGCCCGGCATGTTCAACTGGCAGCAGTTCCTTGCTCTGGGCGAGGACGTTGCCGATGACGAGCTTGACGAGCGCCAGTCCTCGCTGGACTTCGACGATGTCATCAACATCCAGTACACGTCAGGGACAACGGGCTTGCCCAAAGGCGCGTCGCTGACACACCGTAACATCCTCAACAACGGCTTCTTCTCCGGAGAGGGGATGCTGCTGACCGACAAGGACCGTCTGTGCATCCCTGTGCCCTTCTACCACTGCTTCGGCATGGTTCTGGCCAATCTGGCCTGTGTGACTCATGGGGCAACCATGGTTGTGCCTGCAGAGAGCTTCGACGCTCTCGCGACGCTCCAGGCGGTGGAGCAGGAGCACTGCACCGCGCTCCATGGGGTGCCGACGATGTTCATCGCCGAGCTGGAGCATCCGGAGTTCGACTCCTTCGACCTGCGTTCATTGCGAACGGGTATCATGGCGGGGGCCCCCTGTCCTATCGAAATCATGAAGAAAGTCAACGAGAAGATGCACGCGCGCCAGATGACCATCGGCTATGGTGAGACCGAGGCCTCTCCTGTGGCAACACAGACGCCTGTCGACGCGGCGCTCGAAGACCGCACAGGCACCGTGGGGCTGCCTGGTCCCTACATTGAGATCAAGGTCATCGACAGGGAGACCGGAGCCATCGTTCCGTGCGGGACCCAGGGGGAAATCTGCTACCGTGGCTACAGCATCATGCGTGGCTACCACAACAATCCCGAGGCGACAGCCGAGGCCATCGACGTTGCCGGCTGGCTTCACAGCGGGGACCTCGCCACCATGGACGAGAGAGGCTACTGCAAGATTACGGGCCGGGCCAAGGAGATGATTATCAGGGGCGGCGAGAACATCTATCCGCGGGAGATAGAGGAGTTCCTGTTCGGTCATCCCAAGGTGAAGAACGTCCAGGTCATCGGAGTGCCTGATGTGAAGTACGGCGAGGAGATCCAGGCATGGATCGAGCTGCGCGAGGGGGAGACGTCCACGGAGGACGAGATCAAGGCCTACTGCAAGGGGAAGGTCGCCCACTACAAGATACCCAGGTACGTGAAATTCGTCACCGAGTACCCGATGACGATCACGGGCAAGATACAGAAGTTCAAGATGCGTGAGGCTGCCATCAAGGAGCTGGGCCTCGAGGAGGCCGCCCGGGTGAAGACCGCGTAGGTCCAAGCACTCACATGACATAAGAGAGGGGCGGGCTCTATGCCCGCCCCGAGGTGTGTTTCTTTGTGGCCCGGCCAGTCCTATCGGGAGACAGGCTTGTTGACCAGGTTTGGTGGAGTCTGTCCTTCCAGCGCAGCAATGATGTTCCTCACGGACACGTATGCCATCGCGGTCCTTGTCTCCCAGCTGCCGCTGCCGATGTGCGGCGTCAGCACGACGTTCGGTAGCTCTGTCAGCCCCGGGGTCACCGCAGGCTCCTTCTCAAATACGTCGAGGGCGGCCCCCGCTATCTGCTTCTCGCGCAGTGCGGCCAGAAGCGCCTGCTCGTCGACCACGGGGCCTCTCGTCGTGTTCACCAGGAAAGCAGAAGGCTTCATGAGTGACAGCCGGCGGGCGTCGATAAGGTGGTGGGTCTCCTCGGTAAGCGGCACGTTGAGAGATACGAAGTCGGATTCCTTCAGAAGCGCGTCGAGCTCCATGTAGTGGGCTCCGAGGGCGCTCTCCGTTTCCTTGTCCAGCGGTTTCCTGTTGTGGTAGAGGACTCTCATTCCGAAGCCCTGAGCCCGTCTTCCTACCGCTTGGCCAATCCTGCCGCAGCCGATGATGCCAAGTGTCTTGCCCCATACATCGGCCCCCAGCATCGCGAATGGCTTGAATCCCTGGAACTGGCCGGCACGCACGTAGGCGTCAGCCTCTACCACTCTCCGCGCCACGGCCATCAGTATGGCCCACGAGAGGTCCGCCGTCGTCTCCGTCAGGACGTCCGGCGTGTTCGTGACCATGATTCCCTTCTGCGCCGCGTAGTCGGCGTCGATGTTGTTGTAGCCGACGCCCCAGTTGGCGACTATCTTCAGGTGTGGGCCGACGGCATCGAGGACCGCCCTGTCGACCCTGCTCCCAACACAGAGCAACGCATCGGAGTCTGCCAGTTGCGCTACGAGTTCCTGCGCCGTGAGCACGCGATTCTCCTCGTTGACGACGACGGTGTGCTTCTCGCGCAGAGCGTTGAGGGGGGCGCCCGGAAGCCAATAGGACACGAATACCTTCATCTGTTGCCTCCTCTTCGTGGCGTAGTCCGTCCCATTATACTGCAGGGTGTTTCTCAGGAAATGGGGACCGCGTTCTCGATGACCTCGGCACGAGTCTGAACGCCGTGCTCATCCATCTCTATCGCCACAACATCGATGCGCCACACCTGGTCCTCCGGGTTGTCATGTGACGTGACATAGTCCAGCGCACAGGTTACGAGCTTTCGCCGCTTCTGCCGGGTTACCGACTCCTCCGGGGTCCCGAATTCGGTGCTGGTCCGGCTTCTCACCTCGACGAAGACGAGACAACCCCTGACCCGGGCGACGATATCTATCTCGCCGTAGTGGCCGCGTGCGTTGGTCTCGACAATCCTGTAGCCGCGCTTCTTGAGCAGCGAGCACGCCAGTTGCTCGCCGCGCCGACCAACCTCCGACGGCTTCACAGAAGGCCTTCTTCGACCAGGCGCACGGGTTTGAAGCTGCGGCGGTGCACCGGACACGCGCCGCGCCCGGCAAGGGAACTCAGGTGGTCGGCGGTTCCGTAGCCTTTGTGGCGCGCGAAGTTGTAGCCCGGGTGTTGCCGGTCCAGCTCTGCCATGATGCGGTCACGGGTCACCTTGGCGACGATGGAGGCGCATGCGATGGAGAGGCAACGGCTGTCGCCCTTCACGATTCCCTCCTGGCGGACCCGGAGTTGCGGCAGCACCATCCAGTCGACAAGCACGAACTCCGGGCGAACAGCGAGGCTGTCGAGCGCCGCGCACATCGCCTTTCGGGTCGCAGCAACGATGCCGGCCGAGTCGATGTCCTCGCTACCCGTGATGCCGACGCCAACCGCAAGCGCATCCCTGGAGATGAGGGCGACCAACCGCTCGCGCTGAGATGCTGTGAGCTGTTTGCTGTCGCGAACCTCGTTGTACCACGGAAGTCCGAGACACCAGTCGGCCACGACGGCGCCCGCGACGACGGGCCCCGCAAGCGCACCGCGCCCTGCCTCGTCAACTCCCGCCACAGGCCACACGCCCTGCTCTCTGA
>JAUVYD010000140.1 GCA_030603265.1 Dehalococcoidia bacterium | reverse complement strand
ATCCTCGTCAACAATGCGGGCACCAACGTGATGTTCTCATCGCTCTTCGCCATGGACGAGAAGGCGTGGGATGTGACCATGGCGCTCAACCTGAAAGCAGTGTTTTTCCTCAGCCAGCGCGTTGCGGCCCGGATGATGGAGCAGGGAACCGGCGGTTCTATCGTGAACATATCCTCCGATTCCGGCTTCAGACCCTACCTTGGCATGAGCGCCTATTCAATCAGCAAATGTGCGGTGCAGCACCTGACGGCGGTGTTTGCGCAGGAGCTCGGTCAGTACGATATCCGCTGCAACTGCATCGCTCCGTCCGTGACCAGGACACGTCTGTCGCAGGCGCTCTGGACGGATGACACCAATCTGAAGCGTAAGGAGATGAACACGTCGCTCGGGCGCATCGCAGAGCCCATTGAAATGGCCGGCGCGGCGTTGTTCCTGGCTTCGGATGCGTCCAGCTACATGACCGGTCAGACAATGATGCTGGACGGTGGCGAGTACTCTATGATCAGGGATGCACTGAAGACGCTGCCGCACAAGGGAGCGTAGGCGTCGGAGTTCTGGTGCCTGGCCGGAAAAGAACAACGAGAGAGGCCCCCTCCATAGGGGGGGCCTCTCTCCTTCATGTCCGGTTGATTCAGCCGGTCTAATCGA
Source organism: Dehalococcoidia bacterium (assembly GCA_030603265.1). Lineage (GTDB taxonomy): Bacteria > Chloroflexota > Dehalococcoidia > GIF9 > AB-539-J10 > SKVJ01. Next base: position 4,250 of record JAUVYD010000140.1, on the reverse strand, counting down.
AGGCGAACAGGCGTGCCGGATTGTCAACCATGATTGTGTGTATGTCCTCGTTGGTCATGCCCTTCGCGCGCATGACCGGCAGAGTGTTATCCAGGATGTGTGCGTAGCCCCAGCCCCCGTACTTGCGGCGCTGCGTCTTGTTCCATATGTCCTGCGAGATAAGGATCTGCTTCGTGTATCCCGCAGCCATGAGGTCCATTATCTCGTTGATACGCACGTGGTCGTTCGGCAGGTCGATCTTGCGGTGTTCCATCGGGTAGTAGCCCTCTCGTCCAAACAGGTCGTACTCCAGTGTCATGCCTGTCCTGGCGAGTGCGATGCGGTTGTCCCGTTCGCGCACTGCCCGGTCGATGTGGTCCATGGTCGTCTTGTTGAGGTCTCCTCCGGCCTCATCCACGATTCGCACGGCCTCCATCGCTGAGTCCTCGCCCTGGCCGGGATGAATGTTGAGATTCGCGCCTGTGAGCCTCTGTGCTCGTGCAGCCGCACGGAGTGACTTCCTCTCATTGGGCGTCATAGGCCAGGACAATCCGATTTCTCCTATCAGTCCGGCGCAGATGCCCTTGGGGCCAACTCCTTCATCGATGTCTCTCACGATTTCTTCGACAATCTCGTCTTCTGACTTGTCGTCCATGTCGGGAGGAAGTGCGGGGTCGATGTAGTAGCCGGAGCCCATGACGATGTTCAAGCCGGTCGCCCTGGAAATGCGAGCAAGGGCCGCCGGGGAGCGCCCCAGCCCGATGTTGCTCATCTCGACGACCGAGCTTCCACCCGCGAGCTTGAAGTGCATGATTTCGTCGACCGCTTCCTTCTCATCCATGAATATGAGGTCGTCCAGGTTCGTGAACCGGTGGTAGGTAAGCCACCACAGGATATCCACCGATACCGGGTGGTAGGCCATCTCCTTTTCGAATGCGTCCGTAGGCTCGACGAACCATCCTGAGCCGTCGCTCATAAGGTGCTCGTGTGGAAGCGTGATGCCGAGCTCCCCGGGTTCGATGAGCCCCAGGACTGTCTGAATCTTTCCCTTGCGTTCCTCGCGTTTCATCCGGTTCCCCCTTGTGTGTGCTTATCGTACGAATAACCGGGCTCGCGAAGCGCGGTCTACGATACTTGCCCTCACGCGTGCAGCCCTATCTTGAGGTCATTCACATTGGTCCCGGTATGCCCTGTGATTACCGCGTCACTCAGTGTCCGTAACAGGGGGCTGACATCGTGGCGCGAGAATGCGTTCGCGATGTCAAGCCCTGTGCCGCGGGCGCGTTCTACTGTGGAGGCGTCGGTGAGTGCGCCGGCAATGCCTGTCGGGCCGTCCGTTCCGTCCGTGTCCAGGGACACGATTGCCATGTTGTCTGTCTCAAGGGCGAGGGCGGCACTGAGTGCGAACTCCTGGTTGGGGCCTCCCTCTCCCCCTTGCGAGGTCAGAGTTACCGTGGTTTCCCCTCCCGCGATGAGGGCAAACGGAGCTCCGCGCGGCTGCCCGTCGCCTGAATGCTGTGCGAGGTGCTCGCCGAAGGCACGGCCCTGCTCGATGCTGTCGCCTTCCATCTCGCAAGTCAGGATGCGAGGACTGAAGCCGAGTCGGCGGGCCTCCTCGGCCGCTGCTTCGCAGGCCTCACCGCTTCGTACGAGCAAGAAGTTGTGTACGGGTATGTCGCCGAAGTCCCGCGGGTTCTCCATGTCGGGCGTCGCCTCGCGGAGGTAACGCACCGCGGCAGGTGGCATCGAGTCCCACAGCGCGTAGGCGTCCAGCACGAGCCTCGCGTCTTCAAACGTCGATGTGTCCGGAACCGTCGGGCAGGTGATGTAGTCATACGGGTCGCCCGTCACGTCTGAGACTGTGAGGTTGATGATTTCTGCGGGGAAGATGTCCAGGGCGAGCCGTCCTCCCTTGATTTGAGAAAGGTGCTTTCGGACGGCGTTGATTTCGCGTATGCTTGCGCCGCTCTCAAGCAACAGCTTGTGCACCTGTGCCTTGTCATCGATGGTCAGCCCTTCAGCAGGGTAGGGGGCAAGAGCGGAGCTGCCGCCCGTGATGGCGCAGAACACGATGTCGCCGGTCCTTGCCTGCCCGGCCAGCCGCTTCATCTCCTTTGCGGCCTCGAAGCCCCGGGTATCGGGCACGGGATGACTGGCCTCTCTTAGCTTGACGATGCGCGTGCTCGTCTCCTGTCCCTCTTTGACGACTACGAGGCTGTCTCGAATGCGGTCGCCAAGCACGTCCTCGAGAGCCTGTGCGATGGGGAGGCTGGCCTTTCCCGCCCCGAGGACGTAGATGTCTCCTCTCTGCGACAGGTCGAAGTCAAGCTGTCCGACATGCAGGATCGCTCCCTCAAGGCTTACGAGTTCCCTCGTGGCGCGGTACGGGTTGACCCGATGAAGCGCGTGCTCAACGATGTCGAGGGCGGCCCTTCTCAGGTCCCGGTTCCCGTGCGATGTCAGTTCCTCTCCGTTCTTCACGTACATAGGCTTCGAGCGGTGGCATGGCCGGAGTTGACGGCGCCTTATACAGGTTTCCTGAAGTTCTTGCCCGCGTATGTCGCCGCGCTGCCCAGTTCTTCCTCTATCTGCAGGAAACGGTTGTATTTGGCAACGCGCTCGCTTCTTACGGGAGCGCCTGTTTTGATCTGGCCGGCGTTGAGTGCCACGACGAGGTCGGCAATCATCGGGTCCTCGGTCTCGCCTGACCGCTCGGAGACGCACACACCGTAGCCATTCCTGAAGGCCATCGCGGCCGTCTCCATGGCCTCGGTCAACGTGCCGATCTGGTTGACTTTCCAGAGGACGGCGTTGGCGGCTCCCTCCTCGACTCCCCGCGCGAGGCGTTCCTTGTTGGTCACAAAGAGGTCATCGCCGACGATCTGTGTGTCAATGGCCTTCGTGATAGTGGCGAACCCTTCGAAGTCATCCTCTTGTAGCGGGTCTTCGATGGAGGCGATGGGGTACTCGGAGCACAGCTTCTTGAAGAACTCGATGACTTCCTCAGTGCTGAGTTGCTTTCCCTCGAAACTGTACGTGCCGGACTTGCTGTCGAAGAGGTGTGTCGCTGCACAGTCGAATGCGTAGACTATCTTGTCCTCGTAGCCTGACTGGCGGACGGCCTCGCGGAGCAGGTTGAGGGCTTCCCTGACGTCCACGATTGGGGGAACCACTCCACCTTCGTCGCCGACGTTGATAGCGAGCTTCCCGTACCGCTCTGCCGTCATGGGACGCAGTATGGCGTTTATCTCTGCGGTCATCTGCAGGGCCTCGGAGAAGCTCTTCGCTCCGACCGGCATCATGATGAACTCCTGGAAGCAGAGATCATTGGAGGATAACTTGCCGCCGTTGATGAGGTTCATCATCGGGACAGGCAGCACGTGGGCGCTCGAGTTGAGGTAGCGATACAGTGGCAGCTCGAGCGTGGCTGCAGCTGCCCTCGCCACGGCGAGAGACACGCCGAGGATGGCGTTTGCGCCCAGCCTGGACTTGTTCGCTGTGCCGTCAAGTGCAATCATCAGCTGGTCTATCGCCCTCTGGCCGGTTACATCCCTGCCGACGACCTCTCCCGCAATGGTTGTGTTGACGTTCTGAATGGCCTTCAACACTCCGAAGCCGGAGTACCTCTGCCCACCATCCCGCATCTCATAGGCCTCATAGCTGCCCGTAGAGCGTCCGCTAGGGACATCGGCCCTGCCTCGAAGAGCGCCGTCCACGCACACGTCAACCTGCACTGTGGGCGTGCCCCGACAGTCGAGAATCTCCCGTGCGTTGACGCCGGTAATCTTGTAGCAATCGTTCATGCTGAGTCCTCCTCGTCTGTCTCAGATAGTCGAAGGGGGGATTGAGTGCTCAATCCCCCCGCTTGTCACCGGTGTAACGGTCGAGTTCATGTGACGTAATCAACGATTGAAATCATAGCTCCGGCCCTGGTGTCTGTCAATCGTGGCCCCCCGGTGTTGTAGATGTTCTACGATTCCGTCCTCCCTAACTGTTCAGCGAAAATGTCAGTATGCAGGAGATGCTGACTTTGAACAGGAAGAGGTGGAAGAGTCCGGTGACCATGAGCCCAATCGTAGCCGCAGGGGCGATGCATGTGTCGCCCGTCGGGTTGTGTGCCGTTCACGGCTGTGTTGGCCTTTGCGGCGTTGCGTGACGACTGGGGGGTGGGACAGGCCTGCCTGTCCCTACATTCGAAACCACCCCACGTCCACCGGGCACATGAAACGCTGAAGAGGCCGTCTCACGGTGGAAGCAGGCTAGTCCTTCGG
>JAUVYD010000067.1 GCA_030603265.1 Dehalococcoidia bacterium | reverse complement strand
GTGAGAGTGGTTGCCGCCCTGAGTGAGGACATCCCTGTGAGCAGCACTGACGACTTACGGGACTTCGTGGCCCGCGGTGGTCTGAGACCACTCCGGGTGGCATCCGAGTATACGAATATCGCCGACAAGTACCTCCGGGACAACCATATCGGCGCCTACAAGATCGTTCCGACCTGGGGCGCCAGCGAGGCCTTCCTTCCCGACGACGCAGACCTGTTGGTCGACAACACCCAGACAGGCAAGACCCTTGTCGACAACAGACTGAAGATTATCGAGGTGATCCTGCGCTCCAGCGCGTGCCTTATTGCCAATGTGCACAGCCTTGAGACGCCTTCCAAGAGGGAGAAGATTGACGAGCTCGCGGCAATGCTGGCGGAGGCTGTCCGGTGAAACGCGTAGTCGGGTTCGACGATGCCTTGAGGTTTCTGCGAAGGAGCGACCCTCTGCAGTCGCTGAAGGCGCAGCCATCCCTGCTCGAGAGCATACGGACCACCTTCGGCGGGCCTCTGAGCGCTGCTGAAGTCGTGCAGCGAATTCTCGCGGATGTGCTGACGGCCGGTGATGGTGCGGTGGCCCGGTACGAGAAGCTCATATCCGGGATCGACGTCGCGACTCTCGAAATTCCCCGCAGCAAGATATCGACTGCCTGCACCCAGGTGGATGAGGAGCTTGTCGATGCGCTGCGTCTCTCAGCGTCCCGCATCCGCAGCTTTCACGAGGCATGCGCGGTTCGTGCCGGGACTTCGTTCTACAGTGCTGAGCTGGGCCGAAAGGCCGTTCCACTTCAACGTGTTGGTTTGTACGTGCCCGGGGGACGAGCTTCCTATCCCTCGTCTGTCCTGATGTCCGCGGTACCGGCGAAAGTCGCCGGTGTGGACGAGATTGTGGTTGCGACCCCTCCCGGTCCGGAAGGTGAAGTCGCGCCTGTGATACTGGCCGCCTGCGATATCGCCGGCGTGGACCGCGTGTTCGCCATGGGCGGTGCGCAGGCCATAGCAGCGCTGGCTTACGGCACGGAGTCTGTTCCCAGGGTCGACAAGATATGTGGCCCCGGGAACGTGTTCGTCACTCTCGCGAAGAGGATGGTATTCGGGGCTGTGGCAATCGACAGCCTGGCCGGCCCGAGTGAAGTGCTCATAATTGCTGATGAGTCAGCATCTGCGGCGTACTGCGCTGCAGACATCCTGGCTCAGGCAGAGCACGATCCGCAGGCGGCAGTTGTGCTGCTGACAAACGCATCGGCCCTCGCGGACGCCGTGGTTCAAGAGCTCGCTGTGCAACTCGGCTCGTTGCCCCGGAAGGATGTGGTGGGAGAAGCCCTGGAACGCGGCACGATTGCCGTGGTGGACACGCTCAGTGAGGCTGTCACACTCAGCAACGAGTTCGCGCCCGAGCACCTGGAACTGATGGTGGCCAGGCCGCTCGAGTTGCTGGATGACATCAGGAACGCCGGATGCATCTGCCTCGGGGGCGATTCCCCGGTCGTCATGGGGGATTACATAGATGGACCCAGCCACGTTCTGCCCACGGGTGGAAGCGCACGTTTCTCATCGGGGCTTGGCGTCGAGGATTTCATCAAATTCAGCACTGTCGCCCATCTCAGCAGTGCTACAATGTCCGACCTCGGACCTGCTGCTATCACGATTGCGCGGGCTGAAGGACTTGAGGCTCATGCCCGTGCGATTGAGAAGCGACTCGGCAGCGCATAGACGCGCTCGGCCGGCCAAGCGAGGTGTAGCTCTTGGATATTGACGGCGTTGAGAAACTGATGCGGCCCGGCCTTGCTGCGATGCGGGGCTATGACCCCGTCGAGCCGATTGACGTGCTCGAAAGGGAGCTGGGCAGGCGCATCATAAAGCTGGACGGGAATGAGAACCCGTATCTGAGTTCTCCCCGGGCACGCGAAGTCCTGGCTCGCTTCCCGTACTATCACATCTATCCGGACCCCCTTCAGAGGAACCTGAGACAGGCGCTATCCGGCTACACCGGTTTTCCCGAGGACTGCATAGTCTGCGGGAACGGAAGCGACGACCTCATAGACCTCGTGCTCAGGCTATTTGTGCGGCCGGGCGAGGAGGTGCTCAACTGTCCACCCACATTCGGCATGTACCCGTTCACGGTTAGCGTCTGTGGAGGAACTCTTGTTGACGTGCCCCGCGTGGCGGACTTCGAGCTGGACATCGACGGGCTCCGTTTTGCAGTGACCGAGAAGACGCGGGTGATTTTCATCGCTTCGCCCAACAATCCCACGGGCGGGATCGTCACTAAAGATGAGGTGCTCGAACTGCTGAGAGCGGGCCATGTTGTGGTGGTTGATGAGGCATATTACGAGTTCGGTGAGTGTTCCGTCGCTGACCTCGTGCCTGACAACCCCAATCTCATAGTGTTGCGAACATTCAGCAAGTGGGCCGGCCTCGCGGGCCTGCGGGTAGGGTATGCCCTGTGTCACGAGAGAATCGCTGCGTATCTCTTGAAGATAAAGCAACCCTACAATGTGAATGTCGCCGGTGAAGCAGCGGCCATCGCGTCGCTTCAGGATGTCGAGTACCTGCGCGGTAACGTGGACAAGTTGAAGCGGGAGAGGGATAGGCTGTTCGCGCGGCTCTCGCAGCTATCCTGGATGAAACCATTTCCGTCGCAGGCCAATTTCCTGCTCTGCCGCGTTGCTGAGAAGGACGGCGCCGGCAGCACCACGGCGGCGAAGCGTCTGAGAGACGGCCTTCGAAAGAGGGGAATACTCGTGAGGTTCTACGAGTCTCCGGGACTCAGGGACTGTCTGCGGATTAGTGCAGGACTGCCGGAGGACATGGATGCTCTTCTGGCTGCTCTTGAGGAGGTGCGGAATGAAGCATAGGACGGCGAATGTGGTTCGCGAGACGTCCGAGACGGCTGTGCGCATCGAATTGGACATCGATGGCACCGGTGTGTCGGAGATAGCCAGCGGTGTTCGCATGTTCGACCACCTGCTGACTCAGCTCGCACGCCACGGCATGTTCGACTTGAAGGTTACAGCGCGTGGCGATGATCAGCATCACACCGTGGAGGACGTCGCGATATGCCTGGGCAGGGCGCTGAACGAGGCGCTCGGCGACAAGAAAGGCATCGTGCGCATGTCTCATGCACTCGTGCCCATGGATGAGGCGCTGTCTATGGTTGCTCTCGATGTGAGCGGCAGGGGAGGAGCGGTGGTTGTGGCGCCCTTCTCCACGGCCGCAATCGGCGACCTCGAAAGCGACTTGGTGCGCCACTTCCTCACGACCTTTGCTGTGGAGGCGAGGGTGTCTCTGCATGCGAGAGTCGACTGCGGAGTCAACGATCACCACAAGGCCGAATCGCTCTTCAAGGCGCTTGCGCGCGCGCTTGATGAAGCGTGTCAGCTGGACGTGAGGCGCAGGGGAGAAGTGCCGAGCACGAAAGGCGTACTGGAGCGCTGAACGCGCTTCTTGGCCGCAGCGCGGCCGAGCGTGCCTGGTCTTCCTCGCTCGCTCCTTCCCTTCCCTCCTACTCTATCGTTGTGGTGTGTTAGTCTGTGCTAGAGGTGACGAGTGCCATGAAACGCATAGCCGTACTGACTAGTGGTGGAGATGCCCCCGGCATGAATGCGGCGGTCAGGGCAGTGGTTCGCTGCGGCTCGGCCTCCGGTCTCGAAGTCATAGGCATAAGGCGCGGATACGCCGGTCTGCTTGAGCGCGAGTTCGTATCTCTTGGCCCCCGCTCAGTCGCCAACGTGTTGCATCGCGGAGGCACCCTCCTCGGGACTGCGCGATGCGAGGAGATGAAGACCCCCGAAGGGCTACGCCGGGGAGCCAACAGCCTTGAAGAAGCCTCGCTTGATGGCCTCGTGGCGATTGGCGGCGACGGCACTTTTCGAGGGGCCCAGGCCCTGGCCGAGCTGACACACGTGCATGTAGTCGGCATTCCCGGAACAATCGACAACGATGTATACGGAACGGACTTCACCATCGGATTCGACACCGCGGTCAACACCGGGCTTGATGCCATCGACCGTATCAGGGACACTGCCGAGGCCCACCAGCGGCTGTTCTTCGTCGAAGTGATGGGCCGGACTCGCGGCTTCATCGCGCTGGACGTGGGCCTGGCCGGTGGTGCGGAGGAGGTTCTGGTGCCTGAGGTGCGAACCGACTTGGACGAACTCTGCGCCAGTATTCGGACCCAGTTCGAGGCAGGCAAACGGGCGAGTATCGTTGTGGTTGCGGAGGGGGATGACGCAGGCAGGGCGTTCGAGATCGCGGAGCGCGTCGGGACAGAGCTGAAAATGGACTACCGGGTGTGCGTCATCGGGCATGTCCAGCGGGGTGGCGCACCGACAGCGCGTGACAGATTGCTTGCGAGCAAGCTTGGTTCGGGAGCAGTACGCGCCCTGGTTGAGGGCCGAACCGGAGTGATGGTGGGCGAGTTGGGGGGGGATGTGGTTGAGACGCCCTTCGAACTCACCTGGTCACAACACAAGAAACTCGACATGGACATGTTTCGGCTGATGAAAACGCTGGCGAGGTGAATGAGTGAAGACAATATCGGTAGGCAAGTATCGCGCATTGCAGCGCATGGCGGATGAACGAGGGCGTCTCTGCATGTGCGCCCTGGACCACCGTGGCTCGCTGCAAAAAATGCTGAAAGGCGTTCTGGACAAAGAACCGACCTACCAGGACATGGTGGACTTCAAACTCGACGTGTGTCGCGCGTTGTCGTCTGAGAGCAGTGCTATCTTGCTCGACCCACTGTTCGGAGCGGCGCAATCCATTGCTTCGGGATTGCTGGCTGGCAACTCAGGGCTGGTTGTGTCGCTTGAAGAGACTGGCTATGGTGGTGATGCTGAGGGCCGTATCAGCCGGGAACTTCCTGACTGGGGCGCTGCCAAGATCCGGCGCATGGGGGCCGATGGCGCAAAACTGCTTCTCTACTACCGGCCCGGAGTGGAGGTTGCACCGAGGCAACTCGACCTCGTCCGCAAGCTCGCCGCTGATTGTGCCGCACAAGACCTTGCTTTCGTCGTGGAGCCAGTGGGCTACCCTCTTGGCGATGAGGCGGCAACAGGAGGCTACGCGGCCATCAAGCCAGACATTGTCATCCAAACTGCAAGAGATATCAGTCCCCTCGGCATAGACGTGCTCAAGGCGGAGTTCCCCGCTGACGTGAAGGTCGAGAAGGACGAGAGCAAGATGCTCGAGTTCTGCAAGCGACTGGACGAAGCGAGCCAGGCCCCATGGATTATTCTTAGCGCGGGGGTCGATTTCCCGTGGTTTCAGCGAGAGGTCGAGATTGCCTGCAAGGCGGGTGCATCGGGGTTCCTCGCAGGCCGCGCCTTGTGGCAGGAGGCAACCACGATGAAGACACGTGCAGAGCGAATTGAGTTCTTCAGCACAACGGTTGTCGAGCGATTGCGCCTCATCTCGGCGCTGGCGAACGCCTATGGGACTCCGTGGTACAAGAAGACAGCGGCGCCGTCAGTTGTGGAGGGCTGGTACGCCTCGTACTAAGCCCTGCTGACAGTGACGAAGGTGCTGCGTGCCGACTGCGCCTACTCCGCGAGCCACTGGTAGATGGTCATGTATCGCTTCGTGGTCGCCTCGACAACCTCGGGCGGCACGGGCGGGACGGGTGCCTGGCCGTTCCATCCTGAGCCAGCCAGCCAGTCCCTCACAGGTTGCTTGTCATAGCTCGCCTGGGCCTTGCCGACAACGTAGTCTTTGGCCGTCCAGAAGCGACTGGAGTCGGGCGTCAGGGCCTCGTCGATGAGCACAAGTTGTCCGTCTATCCATCCGAATTCGAACTTGGTATCAGCAATGATGATTCCGCGGCTCCAGGCATAGTCCGCGGCGTATTCGTATATGGCGCGAGTCGCCGTTTCCAGGAGCGGCATCGTCTCCTCCAACTGCATGTCTCCCACATCCTGTTGCGTCAGCGGCCGGTCGTGTTCCGCCTCGCTCTTTGTCGTGGGTGTGAACAGCGGTTCCGGCAATCGTTCGCTCTCTCGCAGTCCCGCAGGCATCTTCTGCCTGTTCACGGTTCCGCGAGCTTTGTACTCCGCCCATGCCGAGCCGGAGAGATAGCCACGCACGACGCACTCAACCGAGATGCGGTTCGCCTTCCTGGCAACCATCGAACGACCCACAAGGCAGTCCGGAAGAGGGTCCTTCAGCCCCAACCTCGAGCCGAACCTTTCGAGTGCCTCGATGTCCTCTATTGATTCAACCAGGTGGTTCGGCAGCAGGTCCGCTGTCTTTCGGAACCAGAAGGCCGACATCTGGTTGAGTATCCTGCCTTTCTCCGGTACGCCGGAGGGCAGGACAAAGTCGAAAGCCGAGATTCGGTCCGTGGACACAATGAGCAATTCGTTTCCGACGTCGTATACATCCCTGACCTTGCCACGTTGATACAGGGCGAGCGGTAGAGACGTCTCAATCACAGCATCCATAGCCCTCTCTCCTCAGTATGACCGCGGCGCGAGTTTCTCCGTGCCCCCACCTGTCGCCCCGGCCTTGCCGGTCACTCCGGCACGCTCGAAAATGCGGTCTATCTCTCGCAGGTAGTACGAGTAGTCGAACAAGTTGTCGAAGCCCTTCTTGTCGAGGATGGCAGCAACATCGGGGTCCCCCTGCAGAATCTTCCGGAAGTCTTGTCCATCCTGCCATGCGCGCATGGCGCTTCGCTGAATCACTTCATAAGCTTCCTGACGGCTCATCCCCTTGTCTATCAGGGCTATGAGAGCTCTCTGTGAGAACACCAGGCCGCGGGTCATGTCGAGATTCGACCGCATCCGCTCCGTGTCGACGCGGAGTCCGGCGACAACCGAGGTGAATATGGCGAGCATATAGTCGAGAGCTAGGCACGAATCGGGCAGGATGATTCGCTCTGCGGAGGAGTGGCTGATATCCCTCTCGTGCCACAATGAGATGTTCTCCATCGACGCCATGGCGTTCGCCCGGATAAGGCGTGCGAGGCCGCAGACGCGCTCGCAGAGCTCCGGGTTTCTCTTGTGTGGCATGGCCGACGAACCAGTCTGCCCGGGCTCGAAAGGCTCCTCCACTTCGCCAACCTCGGTTCGCTGCAGTCCTCTTACCTCTGTTGCGAATTTCTCCAGAGAACCGGCGATGATGGCGAGCGTGCAGAGGAACTCCGCGTGCCGGTCACGCTGAACAATCTGACTCGATATCTCGGCCACTCCAAGCCCGAGTCTGTGGCACGCGCTCTCTTCCACCTCGAGAGGCACTGTTGCGTGGGTGCCTACGGCGCCTGATATCTTCCCGACAGCCACGGCCTCAGTTGCTCGCCTGAGACGCGCGGAGTTGCGCTCCATCTCTTTGGTCCAAAGGGCCAACTTCAGTCCGAAGGTCACCGGCTCGGCGTGTATGCCATGAGTCCGCCCCATCATGATGGTGTGCTTGTGCTCAATTGCGCGCGACCTCAGCGCCAGCGTAAGGTCATCCACGCCCTTTTGCAGGACAGCGGCGGCGGCCTTCAGTTGCAGGCTGAGCGCCGTGTCCATCAC
>JAUVYD010000075.1 GCA_030603265.1 Dehalococcoidia bacterium | reverse complement strand
CCGACATCGATTACGTCGCCCACGTAGAACGCCATATGCTTCACGAACAGGTCATACGCAACCGCGAAGTACTTCCCAAACTGCACTTCCACAGCCACCCTTTCCTTGACGAAGTCCGTCTGATTATACGAGTAGATTGGACGAAGCCCGGCGGACTCGATCTGGCGCTTCTGCTCACCGGGGTCCAGATGCATGGATCGACGAATCAGCTGTGCATCGCTCGTGACCCAGTATGATGCCCTACGTTCATCCCACGTCAGGGCCTTGAATCGCTTCTTGAATTCGCGATTCAGTTCAATTGGGGAATAGAGAGTACGCCCCTGCTTAGTCTTCTCGGCAGAAACCTTGGTGAGGCAAGACGCCGCATCAACCGATGCGATCACGCTCTGAATCTCGTCCCACAGGTTGGGCTTATGCACCATCAGGAACTCGAGTCCGTTGAGATGAGAGTAGTATTCTGCGATCTGCATCTTCGCTTGTGCCCCTAATCTCGATTTCGAGGGGAGGATTCGGCTATGCCCGGCAGCCTTACAGCCAGCGGTGAAATGGCTCTGTATTCCTCTCTGGCATCCACACCCCATTCCTGAGGACGTTGTGCGATTTTCTCGTTCCCGTTTGGCGTGTACTTCACGGTTCCCATTGCACGACGCCGAAGCGTGCCGTTGCGCAGAGCCTCCAAACGAGCAAGCGCGATGTCCACGTACGAGCGTTGCATGTCCACACCTATGGCCCTGCGTTCGTGGAGCAATGCCGCAACCAACGTGGAGCCGACGCCTACGAAAGGATCCAGTACCACCTCTCCGCGGTTAGAGAGTGCAAGAACCAGTCGTTCCACGAGTTCGACGGGAAACTGCGCAGGATGTGGCGTCTTCTCGGGGTGATTGCACTTCACATTCGGGATATCCCAGATCTGGCTGTCCCAGTCGTTCTGCAGTAGTGTCCAGATATCTCCCGGATTCTTCCCAAGCGGGTTCCCTGAAGGAGTGCCGCGGTGGGGACCTTTGTGGTGGAGCTTCCCGGGGTATTTCTGTGGCACCCGAATGGGGTCGAGATTGAACAGGTAGTCGTCACCCTTGGTGAACCAGAGGATTACCTCGTATCGGCCCGAGAGACGCTTCCGGGCATGCAGCCCGTGCTCAAAGTGCCAGACGATGCGATTCCTCAGCTTGAGGCCCCAACGCTCTTTGAGGAGCGGATAGAACAAGGCGTCCAGCGGGACTATCTCCCCGGATTCCACGTAGTTGCCCACTTGCCAACAGAGACTGCCCCCATCTTGGAGAACCCGTACGCACTGCTCCAGGACTTCTGCTTGCCACTCGAGGTAGTCTCCGAGGTCGCGCTTGTGCTCATAGGGCTTGCCAATGTTGTACGGTGGCGACGAGGCCACGAGCCTGACGTATCCGTCTGGAATCGTACGAAGGAAGGCGGCAGCGTCGCCATTGCACACAAGGGCATCCACCTCCGCAACGTGCGAAGTGGATTCGGCAAGGGTGAAGTTCCGAAAGAGGCTTTCTTCTGCCGTTGTATCACGCATTCTGGTCATCGAAGAACGCAGTTCACCCGGCTCCTGCCAACGGATCGACGCTAGTCTAGAGGCGACGCAGAGTCCTGTCAACGACTCTGAATCGATTGCCCCACTTGACCGGTGAGGGCTATTCCTTTCCGCACATCGTGGCGTCAACCACTTCGCACCGCTTCGCGGCACGAATGACGTGTTTGAGTGCGTCCACCCACTCCCATGGAGTTCCTCGACGAGGCAACTCCACATCATTCACGCGCACCTTCTCGGCTATTCGCTATAGTGGAGGTGGGGAGCTGGTCACGCGAGACCTGCGGAGTCCCATCCGGCACCGGCCATGCCTGCCAAGTAGGCCACGGGCGAGGCATGCCTCGCCCGTACATACGACCCATCCTCTCTCCTCCACCCGAATTCCCCTGACTCCCGCCCCACGGGCCTTTACAGGCACAATCACGCCCGACTACTATCAGCAGAGGCTTCCATTCAGGTCGTGCCAAGTAGCGACCACTCCCATCGCTCGCCGGCGGTGTTACCCGGCTCTGGTATTCCGGGGAGGAGATTTGCGGCAGACTAAGACGCGCGTCCTCGTCCTGATGTGCATCGCGATGGTGCTGGGCTACATGCCCTGGTACAGCTTCTCGGCCGTCGCGAAGTACATGGTCCAGGAGTTCAACCTCGGGGCGGGGCAAATGGGCGCCATCCTCTCGTCTTTCCAGGTGGGCTACGTCATCGTCGTCATCTTCACCGGCTGGCTCGCCGACAGGGTCGGCCCGAGAAAGGTAGTCGCCTGGGCCACTCTCTTCGCCGCCCTCTCCTCAACCGCCTTCCTGTTCTTCGCGCGTGACTTCACGAGCATACTGGTTCTCAGGCTCCTCGTCGGCCTCTCTTGTGGCGCAATCTACGCGCCCGGCATGTCCTTCCTCTCTTCCTGGTTCCCATCCAAGCAGCGGGGCAGGGCTATCGGCGCCTATACCGCCGCGCTGACCGCCGCCTATGCGGGCGGCTACCTGGTCGCCTCACCGCTGGCAGCAAGCTTCGGCTGGCGGGTCGGGATGCTGGGCACGTCCATCCCCGTTTTCATCGCAGCAGTCATCGTCTTCTTCCTAATCAAGGACCGCCCGCCTGAGGCGGAGCAGTCTGCGCAGGCCGGTTCGCAGGCAAAGACTGCGACAATCGACCCCGCGCAGTACGGAGGCACACGGCGCACGCTCATCGCCGCCCAGATACTCATCACGGCCGCCTACATGGGCCACATGTGGGAGCTGTACGCTTTCTGGGGCTGGATAGGGCCCTATTTCGTGGCGAACGTGTTCCAGACAGGCTGCGGCGAGGCTCAGGCAGTGTCCGTGGGAGGAATGCTCTCAGCCCTCGTCATTTTCGCCGGCGTGCCAGCCGTCTGGGCACTCGGTGCGTTCTCGGACCGCATCGGCCGCACGAAGGCCATCATCATAGCGTCCCTTTGCAGCCTGATTGTCGAGTGCGTCTTCGGGTTCCTCTTCGGGATGGGACTCCATCTACTCGTGCCCGTCGGACTCTGGCTCGGCTTCTGGGTCATCGCGGACTCGGGAATATACAAGGCGGGCCTCACGGAGCTTGTGAGCGCGGACCGCCGCTCGCTCGCGCTGGGGATGCAGTCGGCCGCGGGCTTCTCTCTGACCATCGTCTCGCCGATGGTCTTCGGTAGACTGCTCGAGTCTGCCAATGGAGTCGGGATTGACCCCACGACCGCGACGAACTGGGGGCTGCCATTCCTCGTACTGGGGCTCGGCGCGCTGCTCGCTCCCATCTGCGCGCTCGTCCTGCGGCGCCTGCCGGAGGCCAAGCTGCTGTCACACGAGGGACGCTAGCTACCTTTCGAATCCCACGCTGGCGGCCGCTTCTCGAGAAATGCCGCACCGCCCTCTACGGGCTCTCCCGCTGCGTAGAGCCTCTCTATGAGCTCAGGCTCGACCGTTGAGACGTCGCCGAACCACGCGGGAGAGGAGGCGTTGACAAGCTTCTTCGCGAGGCGCATGGCGATGGGGCCACCCGCGCGCATCCGGTCGATAACTCCATCTGCGGTCGACATGAGAGCGTCGGATGGCACACACATGTTCGTGAGGTTCATATCGAGGGCCTCAGCGCATGTGAGTTGCCTGCGAGTGAGGATGATGTCTTTCGCGTTCCCCGGTCCGACGAGGCTCACCAGAAGTGGCGTGCATGCCCAGGAGAAGAAGTAGCCGAGGCTCGTGTTGGGGAGCGACCAGGTCGAGTCGTCCGCCGCCACTCGAAGGTCACACGCGACAGCGATTGCCATGCCGGCTCCGACACACGCGCCGTTGACAGCCGCGACCGTTATCTGCTCGAGGTCGCGGAGGCCTTTCACCAACTCCTGGCCCAGCCGCTGACGCAGCCGCGCCGAGGCAGGGTCGTTGCCCACAGACATGGCATCGCTCTTCAGATCCACGCCCGCCATGAAGGACCTGCCCTCTCCCGTCAGGACAACGAAGCGGGTCACGGTATCTCGATTCAGCTCATGGCAGAGCGCAACCATCTCCTCCAGCATATGCCCGTCCATCGCGTTGTGCAGGCGCGGGTTGTTGAACACCACCCGCATCACGTCGCCTTTCTTCTCCACCAGGAGCTTCTCATACGTGAGCAGGCAGCCTCCCTGTAAGGCAATACAAGAGCCCTGCCATTATAGCGCACGTACGGCCCGTTGCGGCGGCCGTGCTGCTACAGCTCCTCTCCCGTGGATCGCCGCATCGGCCACAAGGCCCGGCACGCTCAGCCGAGCGCCACGTCCAGCGTCATCATCACGGCGAAGCCAAGCATTCCGCCAAGGGTAGCGAGGTGAGTGTTCCCGCCGCGCTGTGACTCCGGGATGACCTCCTCCATGACAACGAAAATCATCGCGCCGGCCGCGAAGCCCAACGCATACGGCAGGATGGGTCGCGCAACGACTACGGCTACCGCGCCGAGGACTCCAGCTATCGGCTCAACGACTCCCGATAGCTGCCCGTACCAGAAGCTCTTCAGACGGGACATGCCCTCACGGCGCAACGGCATCGAGACCGCCATTCCCTCGGGGAAGTTCTGGATAGCGATGCCAAGCGCCAGGGCCATGGCGCCGGCTAGAGTGGCCGCCGGATATCCGGCGGCGATGGCCCCGAACGCCACGCCAACGGCAAGACCCTCGGGGATATTGTGCAGCGTAATGGCCAGTATGAGCAGCGTGCTTCGCTGCCAACTCGTCTTGATACCCTCTGCTTCACTTGTGGCAAGTCCCCGGTGCAGGTGCGGGAGGAGTCTGTCCGTGCCACGCAGGAAGATGCCACCGAGGAGAAACCCCGTCACCGCCGGCACCCACACAGGCAGAGGCCCCCCCTCGGACATCTCTATGGCCGGCGCCAGCAGGGACCAGAAGCTGGCGGCTATCATCACGCCGCCTGCAAAACCAAGGGCGGCGTCCATCACCGAACGGCGCAGTTCCTTCGCCGCGAAGACGACGGCCGCGCCGAGCGCCGTCACGCCCCACGTGAAACACGTTGCCACAAGGGCCTGCCACACCGGATGAAGCGACACGAACCAGTTCATTGCGGTCCATATTCAACACTACTTCGCAACAGGAAGGCAAGCCCCGGGGCGGCGGGGGGTCTCCTCCGGCTGATAGGTAGTCACGTTACCTGAGGAATCCGGATACGAACGAACTCATCTCCCCTCAAACGACCTCAGAAGCCCCGGCTGGAATGCATTGCATCGAGTGCTCCTCTCCCTTCGACAGCCTTCAATTCGGCAGCCGATGCTACGGAGACCGCTTCGCATCAGGGCAGCGTGCCACATCCGTGCACAAGGACCCGCTTGAGCGCGCCGTGCATGCCTTGACACGTCTGAGATGCTTCCCTAGAATCCGCTTACCGGAGCAGGCCTCCCGCCGTGATGAACGGCGGCAGCGGCCGGGCTGGTCGGCTGGCAGCGGGATAGAAGGCCCGCGGGACCGGGGAGTCCTGCGGGCTTTTCGTTTCCTCCCGCCATGGAACATACATGAACGGCAAGGACACGGCAGAAAAGGAACGGCGACTGCGGCTCCAGGCAACCAAGGAGCGCGTATCGAAGGTGTCTATCGGCGCCATCGCATTGCTCATCGCGGTCAAGGCCGTGGCCGTCGCGCTTACGGGTAGTATCGGCATCCTGGCGGACGCAGTGCACAGCCTGGTCGACCTCACCGGAGCCATCATCGGCTACATCGGCGTGCGCGTTGCAGGGCGACCCCCCGACGAGGAGCACCGCTTCGGCCACGGCCGGGCGGAGGACATGGCAGGCGCAGTCATCGCAGCCCTCATCTTCATCGCCGGAGCTATCATCGCGTACCACGCGATTCAGCGCCTTCTCAGCGGCGCGGTCGTCGAGATGGTCGATGCAGGCATCTTCGCAACTGCGGGCGCCATCGCCATCAACGTAGCCGTCTCACGCTACGTGCTCGGCATGGCGCGGGCGACGGACTCGATTGCGCTCGAGGCGATGGGGCGCGACCTCATGGCGGACGTAATGAGCTCGGTCGCCGTGCTGGTCGGACTCGTCCTCGTACGCGCCACAGGGCAGGCGTTTCTTGACCCTGTCGTCGCGCTCATCGTGGTGGTGCTCATCACTCGCGCCGCCTTCCTGACAATGCGCAAGGCCGCCAACAACCTCATGGACACGAAGCTCCCCGAGGAAGAGGAGAGCCGCATACGTGAGCTGCTCAACCGCCACAAGGACATCGCCAACTACCATGGCATGCGGACCCGCAAGGCGGGCAGCCAGCGCCACGTCCAACTGCACATCGTGGTGCCGCGCGACAAGACCGTCGAGGAAGGCCACCGCGTCGCCGAGGACGTGGAGGACGAGATTCGCACTCTCTTCCCCGGCTCGGCCGTGACCGTCCACGTGGAGCCATGCACACCCGACTGCGCCGAGTGCCCCACACCGTGCGAAAACCCCCGGGGGCATTCCGAACACAGACCGTAGCGCCTCACGAAGCCGCGCACACCGAATGCACGACCCTCAGGGGCAGTCTCTCCGCCAGAGCAGATACAACGTCGGCAGCCCGATGCGCAAGCAAGATGACGTTGGGTTTCGCCTAAACCACGCGACCGCAGCATCGTTCTTATGTGTAGTGCGGACACCCCGCAACCCACTGGTATCCGCACCCCGAAGGAGAGATGGACGACACAGCTTTTCACTACTCGCGCGCACTGCGAATCATCATGGTGCTGGCCATTATCCTGCCCATCATCGGCATTGGCGCCATATTCTGGTACCTCTCGGCAGGCGACAGTGCAAACACCGCTGCCTCTGAAGAGGAACAGTCTACGGCAGAACAAGATGGGGTGGAGGAGGACATGTCGGAGGTCGGCGCCGTCGTCCAAGCAGAGGAGGCGAATCCTCTCCAGCCGATAGGGCCTCCAGTAAGCGACCGCCTGACACCGGGGTCAACCGTATGCCCCTCGGGCTCCAGCGGGAATTGCCCCTCCTGCGACTAGCCGCCACGGGGTGACCATTCTCGTCGCCCGCATCCGGATGCTCCCCTGAGCCACAACAGCACAACCGGCCAATTTGACATTCGTATGCGAGCACCCCTATGATGTTTCTGCACCGTGAGTGGCTCAGGTCGCGGGTAGAGACGCCGCAATGAGCCTACGGGGGCCTTTGTTCCGTCTCGGGAGCGGGGCCTTCCATCTTATGGTGCCCCCCTCTC
>JAUVYD010000131.1 GCA_030603265.1 Dehalococcoidia bacterium | reverse complement strand
CATGATTGCGCAGAAACCACAATTCGGCGTAATCACGGGCAAGCCACTCTCAATTGGTGGGTCCCCGGGGCGAGGCGATGCCACTGCCCGAGGTGGCATCTACTGCATCCGGGAGGCAGCCAAGGTTCTGGGCATCGACCTGAGCAAGGCGACGGTTGCCGTGCAGGGTTACGGGAATGCCGGATATCATGCCGCCCGGCTCTGCAGGGAACTGCTTGGTTCCAAAGTTGTCGCTGTCTGTGACAGCAAGGGTGGAGCAATCTGTGAGGCAGGGATTGACGCGGAAGTCGCCCATGACTGCAAGGCATCGAACAGTACGGTGTGTGGCATGCCTGGCACCGAGCGCATCTCCGGTGATGAACTCCTTGAGTTGGACGTCGATGTGCTCATCCCGGCTGCCGTCGAGGGTGCGATAACGGCGAAGAACGCCGGAGCAGTCAAGGCAAAGATTGTTGCCGAACTGGCCAATGGCCCGACGACGCCCGAGGCTGATGACATCCTGTTCCAGAAGGGTGTCCACGTCATTCCGGACTTCCTGTGTAACGCCGGTGGCGTCACGGTCTCGTACTTCGAGATGGTGCAGAACTTCAACCTGTATCCATGGTCGGAAGCAGAGGTGCGCGAACGCCTGGACAAGAAGATGACATTTGCCTATCACTCTGTATTGAACACCAGCCGTGAACGCGGGATTAACATGCGACAGGCGGCGTACGTCATAGCGGTTGGGCGTGTCGTGGAAGTGATGAAGCTGCGCGGGTGGGTCTAGCGCCTGCGCGGCAAGCGTTGGGAATGACCGGGGTGTGGTGTACCGGTCGGGCAGTGAGACTGCCTCGTTGATATGCTTGGGGCGTGCGAAACCGGAATCGAAAGGGGGGCAAGATCTGCCCCCCTTTTGTTGTTGACGCGGTGATGTTGCTAGTACACGGGGAGGTAGCGCTTGAGTTCGAACTCTGACACCTGCGTACTGTACTCGTGCCATTCGATCTTCTTGTTCTCGACGAACGCCCGGAACACGTGGTCGCCAAGTGCCTTGTGAACGATGTCGCTCTTCTCGACGAGCTGGATGGCCTCGAACAGGCTCGCCGGCAGTGTGCCGATACCGCGCCTGATCCTCTCCTCTTCTGACATAGTGTAGACGTTCTCCTCGACGGGCTCTGGGCACTCGTAGCCCTTCTCGATGCCCTCAAGACCGGCGGCCAACATCACGGCGAAGGCGAGATATGGATTGCAGGCGGGGTCAGGAGAACGCAGCTCGATTCGGGTAGCGGACTCCTTGCCAGGCTTGTAGCCGGGAACCCTGACCAGGTCTGCACGGTTTCGACGTGCCCAGGACAGGTACACAGGAGCCTCATAGCCGGGCACCAGGCGCTTGTAGGAGTTGACCAACTGGTTGGTGACCGCGGTGAACTCCGGCGCATGCTTCAGGATACCGGCGATGTAGTGGCGCGCGGTGTCGGAGAGGCTGTACTGGCTGTCGGCGTCGAAGAACGCGTTTCGGCCGTTCTTGAACAGCGACTGATGAACATGCATGCCGCTGCCGTTGATGCCGAACACGGGCTTGGGCATGAATGTGGCGTGGACGCCATGCTCGAGAGCGATCTCCTTGACGACCATCCGATAGGTCATGACGTTGTCGGCCATCGTCAGCGCGTCGGTGTAGCGCATGTCGATTTCATGCTGGCTTGGCGCCACCTCGTGGTGGGAGTACTCGACGCCTATGCCCATTGCCTCCAGCGTCAGCACAGTCTCCCTCCTGAGGTCGGTGGCCAGGTCCAAAGGTGTCATGTCGAAATAGCCGCCCTCGTCGAGTCCCTCTGTGCCGTACTTGTCCTTGAAGTAGAAGTACTCGAGCTCGGGTCCGACGTAGTAGGTGTAGCCGAGGTCGGCGGCCCGCTTCAGCTGCTGTTTCAGGACGTAGCGTGGGTCGCCCTCGAACGGAGTGCCTTCAGGGCGCATAATGTCGCAGAACATCCTGGCAACGGCATGATGCTCTTTGGGGCGCCAGGGCAGGAGCTGGAATGTCTCGGGGTCCGGAAGCGCCATCATGTCGCTTTCGTCGATTCGGCAGAAGCCCTCGATTGAAGAACCATCGAAGCCCATTCCCTCTTCGAGGGCGTCCTCGAGTTCTTCGATAGTAATCGCAAAACTCTTCAGGAAGCCCAGAATGTCGGTGAACCACAGGCGAATGAACTTGACGTCGTGTTCCTTTGCCGTCTTGAGCACGTACTGCTTTGCTTCGTTCCTGGTTCTCATGGCCGTCTTTTCTCCTTCATGTTGTGTGCGCGCACATCGCGGCACACTTCTAAATCTGTCCACATTGTCCGACGGCAGTGTTACGGATATGTTTCACCGGGATTACAGTTGTGTGAAATTCCCGGCCCGCCGCAGCAGGTCGCGGGTCAGGCCGGCTCACGCCGCAGCAGGTCGCGGGTCAGGCCAACTCACGCTGCAGCAGGTCGCGGGTCAGGCTGGGATTCGCCCGCCCGCGGGTCAGTCGCATCACTTGACCGGTCAGGAACATGATGGACTGCTCCTTGCCGGCTTTGAAATCGGCAACAGCCCCGGGGTTGTCGGCAATCGCCTGCCTCACCGCGGACAGCAGTTCATCCGACCCGCTGATCTGACCGAGGTTCTGTTCCTTCATGATTTCCGCTGGCGGCCTGCCTGACCTGAACATCTCCTCCAGCACGGACTTTGAGGACGGACCGCTGAGCACGCCCTTCTGCACCAGGTCCACCAACTGCACAAGCCCTTCCGGTCGAAGGTGGCTGTCGGAGATATCCACGTTGGCCGTGTTAAGCAGTCGGCTCACGTCTCCAAGTATCCAGTTTGAAAGAGTGTGTCCGTGGCTCGCACCCGCGGTTGCAACGGACTCCTCGAAGAAGTCGGCGAGTGCCCTTGAGGACACGAGTGTTCGCGCGTCGGGAGGAGGGACGCCGTATGTCTCAACGAACCTGGCCCCGCGCGCGTCCGGCAGTTCCGGCAGGCGTGCCCTGATCTCCTCTACCCGTTCCTCGCTCAGTACAAGCGGTGGCAGGTCGGGTTCAGGGAAGTAGCGGTAGTCCTCTGCGAACTCCTTGCTTCTCTGTGAAACTGTCACTCCCTCGGCTTCAAGCCAACCCAGAGTCTCCTGTTTCAGGCTGCCTCCGGCCTTGAGGACCTGCACCTGTCGCGCCCGTTCGTACTTCAGTGCCCGGTACACGCCCCTGAAGCTGTTCATGTTCTTCACTTCCATCTTGGCGCCCAGCTCGGTTGAGCCCACAGGCCGAACGCTGATATTCGCGTCGCACCGGAAGCTGCCCTCTTCCATGTTGCCCGTTGACACGCCAATATACCTCAGGAGAGCCCTGAGCCGTACGAGGTACTCGCGCGCTTCCTCGGGAGACCTCATGTCGGGCTCACTGACTGTCTCCATCAAGGGAACTCCCGAGCGGTTGACATCTATCAGGCTGTAGCCACCCATGTGGAACGACTTGGCTACATCCTCCTCGATGTGGACGCGCGTGATGCCTATCCGCCTGGTCTGACCATCAACTTCGATGTCGAGCCAGCCGTTGTGGCCGATAGGCGCGTCGTATTGCGAAATCTGGTATCCCTTCATCAGGTCAGGGTAGAAGTAGCTCTTCCGGTCGAAACGCGTACTGGCGGTCAAGTCGCAATGCAGCGCCAGTGCGGTCATCATGACGTACTCTATGGCGCGCTTGTTTGCCACCGGCAGTGTTCCCGGCATCCCCAGACAGACAGGGCACACATGTGTGTTTGGCGGGCTGCCCATGTAGTCCGTTGAGCAGCCGCAGAACATCTTGCTCTGGGTGAGCAACTGCGCATGTACTTCCAGGCCGACCACCATCTCATATCCGTCACTGTCAGTCATACAACAGGTTCTCCGGGCTTCATTGTCGCCTGCGCCGCGTACATATGGACTTTACGAGCGCGAATCTTGATTGTGTTGTCAGCAGGCAAGATGAGGGTCTTCCCGTCTCCAGTAGCGCCCGTTCTTGCGCTTGCCGTGAGTGCACGCACGACGTCCGACGCATCTTCGTCAATCGCCACTGCCTTTCACTGTGCCTGGGTGGCAAGCCAACATGCAGGCCACTGCCAAGCAGCCCCCCCCCATAACCTCAGGCCAACCTGCCCCGCATTTCCATGCATGAGGCCGCCGGCCCCTTGCTCACAGCCGGACCCACGAGCGTGCCACTGGCGAGCCGCCACCCATCAACGAATTCGTGCACGCTCAGCTTTTTGCTCGGGCGGATTCAATAGTAGCACACGAATGTGACCACAGCGCTCGTGCCCAACCACTTGGACAGCAAGGCTTCAGGGGCTATGCCTGCTTGCGAAAACGGTAGCCAATGTTTCGAACCGTATCGATGAACGTGTGTTCGGCATCCTCAATCTTGCTCCTCAGCCTCCTCACATGCACATCGACGGTCCGGTCGCCGCCGTAGTAGTCGTAGCCCCAGACTCCGTTCAGCAGAGACTCTCGAGTGTGCACACGTGCCGGGCGACTCGCGAGGAACTTCAGCAGTTCGTACTCTTTGTACGTAAGCTCCACCAGTCGACCGTCCAGGGTTACCTCGCAGGTGGCCGTGTTGACTACGAGAGCGCCACGACGCATAACATCCCGGCTATCCGCGCTTGTGCTGAGCAGACGGCGAATACGCGCTCTCAACTCCGGGCCGGATGCCGTTGCCCCTGCGAAATCATCGGCCGCAAGATGAGGCCCAACGGACTCCAGCAACTCGGCGCTGACGACAACGAGGACGGGACAGCGGACACTCCTCTTGACTTTCGGTAGCAGGTCCGTCAGTTCGTCTGCGGCGACGGCTCTGACAACAACCGTAGAGGGAGCAGGGCGAAGGAGAGACTCAAGACCGTCTTCTCCTGCCAGAATCTGTTGAAGACCCGGGTCGAGCACCTGCAGTTCGCGCACAAGCCGTGGATCCGAATCGCGCTCATGCGCAATTAGGGCGATGTGTGGCGAATAATTGTCGCTCACTGTCTACGCACTAGTAGGCGTACAGTCGCCCATACGGTCGCAGGTACAAGGGGAACAGCTTCGTGAAGTCGGCAGCGAGA
>JAUVYD010000121.1 GCA_030603265.1 Dehalococcoidia bacterium | reverse complement strand
GTGTGGATCAACAACGCCGGTCTGTCTGGCGGGTATCGACACTTGGATGAGATGAGCCCGGAGGAGATCCAAGGCATCGTGGATGTGAACCTCACGGCCACCATCAGGGCCTGCCGCATCGTCATCCCCCATTTCCTCCGGCAGGGGGGAGGCATCCTGATCAATATCAGTGGCAAGGGTGGGCGTGGCGATGCCTCGCCTTTCATGGCTACCTATGCGTCCACGAAAGCGGCGGTCGCTAGCCTCACCAAGAGCCTGGCGCTGGACTACAAGGATCATCCCCTTTCCATCCATTCCGTCGTTCCCGGGATGGTGGCCACCGACTTCTACGAGGACGTGAAGACCGGTGAGGGGCTGTCAGCCACCTCCGAGAGTCTCCCCCACGTACTGAAGGCCATTGGCGTCCCGCCGGATGAAGTGGGGCGCTTCGTGGCGCAGATCGCGGCTCAAGAACCGGGGAAGGTCACAGGCAAGAACTACTCGGTCTTGAGAGGATTCCGGTTGATACGAGGCATGGTGTTGCTGATGTGGTACCGGGCAACTGGTAAGATCGGGGCCACCCCGTGACGATAGTGCTGGGCTGCCTGCTGTTCGCGGCTCTGGCTACACTAGTTGCCGCTGTGGCCAGGAGAAGTCGGCTTCTGGGGATTGGATCGCTCGTGCTGTTCCTGGCCTTCGCCGTGTTGTTCATCCTACTTGGGGCGGCTCTAGGAAGGATGTAGTCGTGAGACCCGATCCTGGTCGACTTCGTCCAGATGACAAGCGGTTCTTGTCCCACGGCGTGACCCTCGGTGCCTATGGCCCCCAGGGCAGCGGCGGATGAGTGCGCGTCAATTCGGGGTGCGCTATGGATTCCAAGGAAAGACCTCCGACTGACTACCGTGGTCTGCGCAAGCGAAACGAGCTGTGGCTGCTGGCCGCCGCCTTCGTCGTGTTGGTGGTTGTCGGAGGTGGCCTGATCGGCTTGTTGTTCGGTCTTGGCAACATGTTGACAGCGTTACCCTGTCTGCTGGCCGGGGCGGGCGCCATCGCCATACTGTACCTCTTCTTCGCTCTTATCGGCCGATGGGCCGATAAGTGATTCACAGAGGGCCTAGACGACCCGATCCAGGCCCTCGCCGCTTGCACACGCAGCATCACTGAGGACCACCCGCCGTTCGCTCCGAATGCAACCTCGACTATCTGCTAGCCATTGCCTTCTCACCCATCTTCAGCGGAGGCCGTTCGATATGATAGAGGACAAAGCGGCTAGCCCGGTAGACGTAGGTCTTCTCAGTGCTGTCGGCATAGTGCTTGAGCCGAATTGCGTCGCGGACGCGGTCGAGCAGCTTCTTGGGTCGTTGTGTCATGCGAGTCTTCCGAAATCAGGGGTTGCTCAAGGGACGGATCTGTGACACAATATCACGTGGTTCTGCAGAGCCGCACCAGGCGACATCACACAGGGAATCACTGGAACATGCAAGCTATGGGTGCCTCTACAGACATACTTTTTATGGCCATGTGTTCAGACTGCTTCTGCAGAGAAGCTCTGTTGAAGTGTTAGCTAGGCGGCTGCTTTCTTGTCCTCCAGAAATGACATAACTGGGTCAGATATAGCTGATGGTTCATTCGTATTCGATGAGAACATCAACGATCAATCTATTGGTTTCACTCACGATACCACAGGTACTTGCTTGGCAGCTTTCGTTCAGCGTGACGAGACTCGGTTCAAAGGATGCCCCATGGGGCCATCCTCCTATCTCAACCTGCTGACAGACCTTGAAAGCTGGAAGAAGGTGATACTCACACGTGACGATCCTTAGCAGGCAGGAATGCAAGGTGTAAGAAGAAGGAGGACATCTATGAAAGGGCTCTTACTGGTACTCACAGTTGTGCTGATTACGGTGCTTGGCTGCGCACCTGGGGCCGGTCCCGCTCCTACAGCAGTCCCGCCAACCAGCACATCGGAATTCGTGCAACCAACACCCAGCTACACAGTGGAGGTGACCAAAGACGTCGAGTAC
Organism: Dehalococcoidia bacterium; assembly: GCA_030603265.1. GTDB lineage: Bacteria > Chloroflexota > Dehalococcoidia > GIF9 > AB-539-J10 > SKVJ01. Next base: position 3,321 of record JAUVYD010000121.1, on the reverse strand, counting down.
GTGACGCTGCTGCAACCGGACGCGCCTGTTCAGAAGCTCGACGTATACGCGCCCACTGAGCCGGGGCCCTGGCCAGTTGTGGTTGTCAACCACGGAGGCTTCCAATCCAAGGACAACACGATATACACGTCTTTCGCCGACGAGCTTGCCGGGCGGGGGACGGTGGTCTTCGTCCCGGAAAGGCGTTCGCCGTGTTCGACGCTTTACGAGTGCGTTGAGAACAACGGCATGGATCTCCTCGAGGTCTACGAGTCATGGGCCTGCGGAGTCCGCTTCGTTCGGGAGAGCGCTGCGGACTATGGGGGCGATGGAGGGACGGTAACGGTGTTCGGCCATGGATATGCAGGACTGGACACGGCGTTGATCGGAGACGACTTACAGCAGTTGTGGGAGGAGTTCGCCTCCAACCGGGGAGGTCCACCTCCGCAAACGGACTGCCTGGCGGCCGGGGACTCTGCCCATGTGGACACATTCATCGGGTATGGTGGAGACTTCCACTTCTACGAGCGTCTTAGTGAATCAGACCCTGAGTTGTGGGAATTGACCAGTCCCTTCGGCCTCATCGGCAGGAATCCGAGCCTTCTGGTTCATCTTGTCCATGGGGGAATGGCCACCCCAAGCTAGATCGAGAGGGCCGTTGAGTACCACGAGGCCCTGGTGAACGCGGGGTATGATGCCACACAGACGCTACTGGGTGAGGCGGATTGGCAGATTCCATTCTCGGGTCCCGACCGCGAGGCGTTGATCCAGATGATACTGGAGGTGGCCCGCCGCTGATACTAGTGTGGAGTCAGCTTTCCCTGTGCGACAGCAATGAACACCGAAGAGCAACGCTGCGTCATCCACTGGAATGTGAGCCATCACGGCATCTTCGGCCAAGACCGCTTCGCGAGTCAGCATAACATGACGTTTGAGTGATCGTCAACTCTGGAACCACGAGTCTGAAGGTGGCCAAGCAATCGCACGCGACTTAGCGCCTCCGGCTCCGTAGGGGGCGCCTGGCCGGCGATGCCCAGACGCCTCTCACCGTCACGACGGTGCCCATCCTCGTACCCACCCTGCGTGGGCTAACAGACGCTACTCTGGACTACACGATACGCATGCCTGGGTTCATCTTAGAGGAGAGCACGCTGGCGCCTTCAGGAAGGCGGGCTGGCCGACTGTGACGATGTGGGTACATCACCTCAAGGTCGATCCTCTACCAGTACTTCAGGCCTCAGCCAATGAGGCGCTTCGATACTTCGTCAGGCGAGACCTGTTGGATGAAGAAGAGGAACCAGCCGACAGGTTGTGGGAGCTTCCCCGCGTGCATGATCCAGAAAACAGCACCTTCATCCAGTCTGCTGTCAACCCAACGTCCCGTTGTCTTGGCTTTCCGAAATAGCCTTGCCCCCTGTTACCGCATCTGGTATGATGCATTTCGACGAGCGCATGGCCTTCTACCCGAAGGAAGACACAAAGTGACTACCGCCTTGGGCACGAAGCTGACATCGCGAGCCGCATCTCCATCGTCTGACGAATCCCAATGCACAGGATGACGCAATGAGGAGCCGGTGACGATTGACAAGGCCGTCCTCGGTTGCGCCGGGTGCATGGCATTCTCGTGCGTCGCCCTGCTGTTCGCCTGCGCGGGGCTGACGGCTTTGAGCGCGCTAGGCGTGTGCTGCGCGACACGAACACCACCCCTGGATATGTATGACCTGATGATAGATGTGTCCGTCTTTCCTCAACAGTGGGAGCTCGGCATCGGCCCGGTGCCCCCGCCGGAGCATATAGGCAGCGAACGGGGCGAAATGTACTTCCTGTCTGTGATATTCTGTCCAGAAGGCTCTCAGCATTGTTCGGACGGCGCACAGCACGCTGTGTTCAGGTACATAAACGAACCGGCAGCTGCTCGTGCGTTCGACTCAGATTTTGCTGAGCGCGACTTCTCGAATCGGTACATGGTAACGCCGTGGACAGTACCTGACGAATGGACGTACGAGAGTCCAGTTGCTGACCGCTTCAAGTTCGCTTGTGGTGAGATTGAGCCATTTGCGTCGGTCCCCCGGATGCGCATCTGCACCGCCGTGGCCCAGTATGAGGAGTACATCTCAGAATTCACCGCGAAGATGGCCCACATGACACTCGAAGACCTCGAGCGCATCCTCATCGCCATCGACGACCGCATGGCCTTCTATCTGAAGGAAGACACACAGTGACTACCGCCGCGGGCACGAAGCCGACCTCGCTTCACATGCCCCAAATGGAGCTGCTAGATTTCGCGCGCAGACTGCACCGTGGAGGAGGCCAGCAGTGGGAGTCGATGCTCCTGCGCGAGGACTTGGAGAGCTTCGACAGGACACTCGCCACGCTAGAGCAGACTTGACGTGCGTCTGCCCACCGGCAGAGCGTTGTGGAGCCGCGCGGAGCACAGAAAGTGTGGCGTCGATGTCACCATCCGTGACCCCAAGGGGCTACGGAACCCCAAGGTCACCCTCTGCTGATAGATCAGTGGCTGTTTCGTCGCGTCGTAAGTCTCGACAGTGCCCATCCTCGTACCCACCCTGCGTGGGCTAACAGACGTTACTCTGGACTACATGATACGCATGCCTGGGTTCATCTTAGAGGAGAGCACGCTGGCGCCTTCAGGAAGGCGGACTGGCCGACTGTGACGATGTGGGTACATCACCTCAAGGTCGATCCTCTGCCAGTACTTCAGGCCTCAACCAATGAGGCGCTTCGATACTTCGTCAGGCGAGAACTGTTGGACGAAGAAGTGGAACCAGCGGACAGGCTGTGGGAACTGCCACGCGTGGCGAAGATCCTCAAGAAGCAGCGGGAGGATGGTTCCTGGAAGTATCCGAGCGGCAAGAAAGACATTCGCTCGCAGCGCAACTACGACAAATTGCAGACCTACAAGATGCTGATCGAGCTTGTGGAGAAGTACGGCTTCACCAAGGCACATCCGGCCATACGGAATGCAGCCGGCTTCCTTTTCACCTTCCAGACCCAAGAAGGCGACTTTCGAGGGATCTACCGCAATCAGTATAGCCCCAACTACAGCGCAGGCATCATGGAGCTCCTGATCAAGGCTGGCTACCAGGATGACCCTCGCATGCACGGGGGGTTTGCCTGGTTACTGTCGATGCGGCAGGCCGACGGTGGCTGGGCCGTCCCCGCAAGAACCGGCGCCGCAAAGGGGTCGGATCGCATCAAGGACGTGTTCTTGGCTGAGGAGACGATACAGCCTGACCGATCCGAGCCCTTCTCCCATTGGTGCACCGGTGTGGTGTTGCGTGCGTTCGTAGCCCATCCGGAGTACAGGGGCGCTCCGGAGGC
>JAUVYD010000109.1 GCA_030603265.1 Dehalococcoidia bacterium | reverse complement strand
ATTGCCTCAGGGTTCAGCTCCACAGCGTTGCCCGCTTCCAGATCAAAGGTGAGGTGATAATGCCTGTTCCCGGCAGTGCGGTCGGCGCCAACACGGAAAGGGTTGACATGGCCCGGGTCGGGCTCGATGTCCGCGTCAACGATGGCCACTTCAGGGTGCGAGCCGTGATTGCCCGCAACGGGATGCGCCGGGTCGAACGTGGACAGTATCTCGTAGTCCATGAAGCGAGCGTGGGGGAAATCGCCCTCAATGAGCAGGCGGGAGCCGATGGGGGCAACGAACAGCAACTTCACGTAGGTCACGTGCCGGTCGCAGCCGAACATGTGGAGCTGCTCATAGGACGGGTCTATCTCGTGGGCGGGTATCATAACGAACCACTGCTCCTCAGGACTGATATCCTCCGGTCTCACCAGTGTCCAGCTGTGCGTCTTTTCGCTGTCGACATTGGGCGACAGCAGCCCGTCGGGCAGCCTGGCATCGGCCTCGCCGCGGTACCATGCCCGGATGTAGTCTTCAAGCTCCTCCGAGAACTCCGCAGCTTCGGCATTCATGCTCTCGCAGTACTGTCGCCAGTCTGACCTCGCCTCGAGCGCCACTTCCAGGCGCTCGTCGTCGCTGATGTCGGGCAGGTCGTAGTACATGAAGAAGTCCTCGGCGAATGCTCCCTTCTCGTGGGCCGGTACGAACGCGGAAGGTCCGCTGGTGGTCGGTGCGCTTTCGCCGCCGTTTCCCGCTGGCAGTGCGCCGACGTCGATGATGACAATCCTGGCATGCTCTCTCCCTCCACCGCAGAGCACTGTGGCGGCGATTCTGCCACCGTCCGGGCTCCAGCTCGAGTCAGCAACGATAACGGGGTAGCCCGCGTACTCATCGTGCCCCGGCTCATTGAAATACGTCAGGCGCTGCTTGCTGGAACCGTCGCTCTCCATTATCCAGTAGTCCAGCTTCAGGCTCAGGGCGACATCCGCCCACTGCGTGGCGTCTGTGTCGTAGGCGTAGCCCCGGCTGCTCGCCCAGACGATCTTGCTCCCGTCAGGGCAGTACTGGGCATGTTCGTCCCAGATATCGGACTCCGAAGTGAGCTGTGTCAACGCGCCGCTCGCGATCTCCATCTCCCAGATATTGAAACCGCTCCAGGAGGCGGCGCCAGTGCCCGCCGTGAACAGCACCCTACTGTCATCGGGGCTGAAGCCGTGTGTCTCGTACCACACCACTCCGAACGGCTGGTAGGACTCGACATTGGTCAGGTGCGGCTCCGGGCTGGTGACAAAATCAGCAATCATGATGGCCCAGTCGGTCGCCCTCGGGCCCAGCCTCTCTCCCCAGGTGAGTTTCCGTCCGTCATGGGAGAAGTGGGGGTGCAGGATAGCCCGGTTCTCCGCGATATTCGTCAACTGATAGAAGCGCTCCCCGTCCGGGTCGGTTACCCAGAGGTTGTTGTGCTTACCGAAACCCGGCTGTGTCTGCACGTAGTCTTCTTCCCGCGTGTGGGGTAGGGATGGGTCCTGTGACTGGAAAACTATGTAGCTGCCGGAAGGGTGCCAGGTCGGTTGCCCGTTGTGAAGCTGGGGGATTCCGGGATTGTCCTCGGTCAGGCATTTTTCGCCGGAACCGTCCGGCGACATCACCCACAGGTCGTAGTACCCGTCGGCGCCGTAGCGGCTGTGGGCAATCAGTCCGTTACTGCCCCAGTCCACCCGGCCACCCCACCCGGCGACTATGGTAGTGATGCCATTCACCGGCATCGTTTGCGCCTCCCCCCGGCGACTGGCGCACCCGGGCAGTAGACTGGAGCACAGCAGAAGGACAGTGAGGAGCAGAGGAACTGCGTTTCGCATGCGGCCACTGCTACTCCGTGTCGTGCATGTCGCGTTGGTTCTCATCCTACATTCCCCCGTCTACTCATCGTCAAAGCTGAATATCTCTTCAATTCCCACACCCAGCGCTCGCGCAACGTGGTGGGCCAACCTCAGCGAGGGGTTGTATTTGCCCTTCTCCAGGAAGATGATTGTCTCCCGGCGCACGCCCACCGTCTCGGCCAGCTTCTCCTGGGTGATGCCACAACCAGCGCGGTATTCCCTAACTCTCGTTTTCATTTGCCTCGCTCTCCTCATCCTTGTTGCGCAGGTTGCCAATCAACCCCTTACATAGGACCACCACACTCCCCAACAGTCCCACAGCCACCGTTGCGGGACAGATCACCATCGCAAAGAAAAGGAACACCCGCCGTTCAATGCCCAACACCCCGCCAATCGCGTTCTGCAGGATACTGCTAGCGATGAATACAGCGACCGCAATGCCGGCGGTGATCATGAATACCTTCAGGCACCGGAGCGCCTTCTGGCCCAAGTTCGGTTCGGCGGCGTCGTAGTACAGGTAGGAGAAGAGATATGCGGCCCCGACAGACAGGAATAGGAGGGCCACGATGCGTGCCGCGAGGACATTCCGGAGCAGGTCGCCACTCAAGACCAGCATCAGCAGGACGGCCGCAATCACGAAGAAGACGCCGGCATTCCGCACCGCCTTCACATGATTGCCCCGGACGCGTTCGTCCATGACCGGCAGCCGCCGATACCTGATGAGCGACCAGACTTCACGGTGGCCCAGAAGCAGCAATCCGACGACCGTGGCCAGGAAAACGTAATACGCGCGCAGCCACAGCATCAGCAAGGCCGCCACCAGGGCAGTCACGGCCAGGATAACCAGGGTTCGCTTCGTCTTCATAACAACATCTCCTCCCGAAAACGGGCGCGTTAGGTATTTCTAACGTTATCTATATCTAACATACATCTCGACAGGCTTCTTGTCAAGTGAAATCCGGGGATTCTGATGCGGTTCGATTTCAGTCAGGGGTAGCGACGACTGGCGCGAACGTAGCCCAACGGCACAGCAGTTGCTTGCGCGCTATTGGTAGCGCGTCCAAACCCCGTCACCCACTCCATACCCCACCCGGCACGGACACAGTTGACTCCTGCAATCCGACGGTTGATACGCGCCCAGGAATCCGCTGGATTTCGGGCGAAAGCTCGAGACCCTTTGCCGTGCCCGTTGACCGCCCTTCTTAGAGAACAACCCGCAGAGTCGTCTGATCCCCAGATGAGCGCATCGCACCGCCGTGGCCCGGCGCCCCGACACGACTACGGCTTGTACTCGATACCGGCCGGGGGGCGTGGTAGAGCATCAAACGCTATGCCGGCCTCAGCGAACAGGCTCCGGAATTCCTCTTCCGAGTACATTCCGTAGGTGACGAAACGCTCTATTCGTGCATTCACCAACATCTTGGCGCAGAGGACGCACGGAGAGTGCGTGCAGTAGATAGTCGAACCCACCATGCTCACACCGTGAAGGGCCGCCTGGATAATGACGTTCTGTTCGGCGTGAATCGCCCGGCATATCTCGTGTCGGGTGCCCGACTCGATGCCGAGTTCGTCCCGCAGGCATCCCAGCTCAAGGCAGTCCTTCAGCCCTGCGGGTGCGCCGTTGTAGCCGGTGGTCAGGATGTGCTTGTCCTTCACGGCCACGGCCCCGACATGGTGTCGAAGGCATGTCGACCGCTCGGCCACAACGGAGGCAATCTTCAGAAAGTACTCGTCTATTCCCGGTCGCCCGCTGCTACTCATCTTAGGCCCTCCGCAACGACTCCCGCCTGCCTTTCCAGCTCCTCCAGCGAGTCCTCGTTGATGAGCGTTATGTCCGCCATAGCGATAGGGCCGCCCTTGTTTATCTTCTCAATCTCAGACCTGTCACGGCTCGCGAAATCCTCCGGCGTCAATGGCCTCACCGGACGGGATGCCAGACGTTGCTGCCGCGTCCGCGGCGATGCGACAACCGCCACGGTCACAAGGCGCTCACCGTAGCGTTCCTTCAGCACCACGTACTCCTCCCAGGAGTACAGCCCGTCCACGACGACGCCGGCAGTCCCAAGCGCTACGTCGATGCGCGGTACATTGAGCAGTGCGTAGGCCGCCATTCCGTGCGTATTCCGAAGGTCTTCTCTGACGTGACGCTCGTTCGCCTCGTTGACCGGAAGGCCGCGCCGCTGCAACTCCTGGTCTGTCAGGTCGCCGAAGCGGATGCGAGTCAACCCCACTGCCTCCAGGACAGCAGCGACCACCGACTTGCCGGAGCCGGCCATTCCCACAATGGCGATAATGCGATTTGTCATATTAGCGTATATCCGTATTCGCCTGCACGGGTGGTAGTGGACGTATTATATATGTCGTTTCGCTCCGCGTGAATGAGGTCATTGCCCATTCTGCGTCCGAAAGCGTCGGAGGCCCACGCGACAGCACTTCTCATACGGTACAATGCACCACGTTTCATAAGGAACCAAACAATGAAAGAAACCGTGCTGACCGACCGCGACATTCGTCAACTTCTCGATGCCACACCACCGCTGCTGGAGGGAATCAGGGACAGAACGACGCAGATTCAGCCATGCGGAGTGGACCTGTCCGTTCGGACCGTCTCTGGATTCGAGAGCGGCGGCGCCATGGGATATGACAACGCCGACCGCACGCTCGCAGCCGCAACTCCTCTTCCGTGGAGCGATGGCTGGCTGGAGTTGCCGGCGGGGCCCTACCACATCGTGTACAACGAGCAGGTGAACCTCCCCGGAGACATCATGGCGTTGGCGTACCCGCGCTCTTCCCTCATGCGATGCGGAGTCACCGTCTACTCGGCAGTGTGGGACCCTGGCTACTCGGGCCGCGCCGAGGCGTTGCTGGTTGTGCACAACCCTCATGGATTCCGTCTCAAGCAAGGCGCCCGGGTCGTGCAACTCGTGTTCACAAGACTTGCAGAGCCTGTCGGGTCACGCTACGAGGGCAGATTCCACGGGGAGAACATCTAGCATCCCGCAGCCGGCGCCCGGCGCGTCTCCGTTCAGGCCCTGCCCAAGAGTCGGCAGTCGCACTGCACACGCAAGAAACGTATGACGCAGGCAACGAATGGAACGACTCCGAAAGAGTAGGAGGTAGACGGACGATGCGCACATCACGGTCACGATGGCAACTGCGGCTTGGTCTCGCACTCCTTGCGCTATCTATCACAGGGTATGTGCTCCACTACGCCATCTTCCGGGATGTCCATCACATCCTCATCTACCTCGTGGGCGACATCGCCTTCGTGTTCGTCGAGGTTCTGCTGGTGACAATCATCATTCACGAGGTGCTCACCCAGCGAGAGAGACGCCAGAGACTGGAGAAGCTCAACATGGTAATAGGGGCCTTCTTCAGCGAGGTCGGAGTCAAGCTTCTGAAGCACTTCTCCGCCTGGGACGTGGACCTCGATCCCATGCGCAGCAGGCTCATGGTTACGGCCCAATGGTCCGAGACCGAGTTTGACGCCGTCGAAGCAGCCTTCAGGGACCACTCCTTCCGCGTGGATGCTGACAGGATGGATATCGCGAAGATGCAGATCTATCTCGCCTCCAAGGTCGACTTCCTGCTGCGTTTGCTTGAGAACCCCAACCTTCTTGAGCACGAATCCTTCAGCGACCTCCTGCTCGCAGTGTTCCATCTTGCCGAGGAACTGATGGCCCGCGAGAATCCCGATGCCCTGCCCGATTCGGACCGCCGACACATCGCGGGCGACATCGAACGCGCCTATGCCCTGCTCACCCACAGGTGGCTGGACTACATGAAATACCGCAGGGCGAACTACCCGTACCTGTTTTCCCTCGCCGTCCGCACGAACCCGTTCGACCGGACGGCCTCCCCTGTGGTCGATTAGGAACCTGTCGGAATAAGCACACTGACGGTGAGGCTACACAGCGTAGGGCAGGGTTGGTGCGCCACTCCACGAAGGCCGGGGGTGCGCATTCAGTTCACCTGCGCCCCATGGCCGAGCTACTCCCTTCG
>JAUVYD010000197.1 GCA_030603265.1 Dehalococcoidia bacterium | reverse complement strand
ACGATGAGGCGCCGCTGCGGCGTCAGCCGGAATCCCTTCTGCTTCAGAGTGATGCTGCAACTCATGGTATCTGCAACCCGTTGCAATCATGCCCAAGCAGTCCATGTCTGTCAACAACCCCCGTCCTTCGCGGTCAGGGTCTCTCCATCGTGCAGAAACGGACTGCTGCTCCCCGATCTCCAGCTTGACAGGCAAGGTTGTTGGTCCTCGCGCCACGACCAGCACCGTCCATGGCAGCAGGGATGCCATCCGCACTGCCTGACACGGTCCAAACGCCACGTATCGATACGGCCTGGGTGCACCTGATACGACCGATATGTCCCAGGACTTCCCCCTCATCCCTCTCGCGAGGCAACTCCAACCACCGAATGCGCCAGTACCTTCGGCGTGTTCGTATCCGACCAGGCCAGTCATCGCCCACTCCTCTGCGTTCGTGACGCTCCTCTCTTCTAGCCCCAGGGTACTGCCCCCTCCCGTCACCCGACAACCTTCGCCTCACAAACAGTACCGATGAGCGATGTTGAGTGGTCCTCCCCGAACGTAGAGTGAAGTCGTGATGAAGAGAGCAGTGATGGTCCTGCTGACAGTAAGCATCCTCGCAGGGATTGGCATCGCGTCATTCGAGCGCGAAGATGTACACGCGGCCATCGAGGTCAGCATCGATCAGCCCGAGTCAAACCTCGCCAACGGCGAGGTCTCCGAAGTCCAGGACGAAGTTGTCAATAGCGAGACTGTTGTCTTCACCGCTTCCGACCAGGAGCAGATCGAGGGCCGCTGGGGCATCACCCGCATCTCAGTCCCGGCCGCGTGGAGCGCCGCCGACTCATTTGCCCCCATGCTGGTGGCCGTTCTCGACACGGGCATCGCCTCCGATGCCGGGTTCGGCGATAGAGTAGAAACCGTCATGGACTTCACCGGAGGCGGAAACGCAGACGACGAGCACGGCCACGGAACTCACATGGCCGGCACAATCGCCGCCATCGCGCCTAACGCCAGCTTCATGAACCTCAAGGTCGCGGACAGCCGCGGCCGCACTGACGCCACCACCGTCGCCAGGGCCATCCGCTGGGCCGCCGACAACGGCGCACAGGTCATCAACGCAAGCCTCGAGGTCGAGTCATCCCCGGAGCTTGAGAGCGCCATCCGCCATGCCTGGCAGAAGGGTGCGGTCGTCATTGCCGCCGCCGGCAACCATGGTACAGCGGCCCCCGCCTACCCGGCAGCCTACAGCGAGGCCATCGCGGTCGCCGCCAGCAACCAGAAAGACGGCCTTGCCGTCCTCTCCAACCACGGCGATTGGGTTGACGTCGCTGCGCCCGGCTTCAAAATCTACGCCGAGCTGCCCGGAGGCGAGTACGGCTACGAGACCGGCACCTCACCAGCCGCTGCCCACGTATCCGGCATCGCAGCTCTGCTGTTTGGCATTGCCACCGATGAGTCCGGCAACGGATTCGTCAACGACGAGGTCAGGTCCGCCATCGAAGACAGCTGCGAACCCCTTGCCGTGAACGGCACAGGGAACGGCCTCGTCGACGCCCTCGGCGCCGTACAGGCTCTGGTCGCCTGAAGCCACCCTCCCACAGACACCCCACACATCCCTTCAATCGCACCCCATCCTATTGACACGCCAGGCTGAAGATTGGGGCTATCCTTCCGGGAACAGCAACCGACTCGTGCCCACAGGTGACGGGCTCTTCACGCCCGGCGTCACACGGACACAGCGAGCCGCGTGGATGCCGCGCCGCTCCCGCGTCAAGGGATGTGCGGCTGTTGACATCTATGTGGACAATTGCCAACGCGGCCAATCGCGGACAACCAGCCATCTGTTGACAGATATGTTGACAATCCGTGCGCAGAATGGGACGGAAACTCCGGGAGCATTTTGACGCAAGGAGGCGCGCGAGCTATCGTTCACGTTCATCCCGTTCGTGGCCCGTCGCATGCCCCGAACGAAGGTGTTGCGGCCCATGGACATGCTGCTTGAGGCCGTACGGCAATTCGGGCACTACCTCGTCGAGGTGCTACCCTACCTCACGCTCGGCTTCTTCCTGAGCGGCATCATCCAGGTCTTCGTGCCGTCAGACTGGGTCGCGAAGCACCTCGGCGGCAGCGGTATGTGGCCGCTGCTCTATGCAACCCTCGCCGGCACTGCACTGCCCATCTGCTGCATCGGCTCTCTCCCCGTCGCCGTGAGCCTGCACGAGAAGGGCGCCCGGCTCGGCCCGGTGCTCGCGTTTCTCGTTGCGACGCCGGCCACGTCGATCTCCGCGCTCCTCGTGAGCTACGGCCTGCTCGGCATCGGCTTCACCGTCTACATCTTCTTCGCCGTCATCGCGCTCGGCCTCCTCATGGGGCTCGTCGGCAACCATATCCGCTTCACGCCGCGCGTGCGGACCGCGGCGGAACCGGCAGCCACAGACCCCGTCTGCGGCATGGAAGTGAACCCGAACAAGCCCGGCGTCGTCATGACCAGGCACGAGGGCACAACCTACTACTTCTGCTGCGACCTGTGCCGCAGGAAGTTCACGAAGTCGGCCGGCCGCCTAGCCGGCAGCCTGCGTGACCGACTCCTGCTCCTGCAAGCCCCGGACCGGCAACCGTATGCTCCAGGCGCTCCGCCACGCCTTCGTCCAGATGCCTCGTGAGATAGGGCCCGAGATACTCCTCGGTCTGGCCCTCGCCGCCCTCGTGGCAGCCGTCACTCCCATCGGCCGCTTCGTGGGGACCTACCTCGCCGACGCACTGGCCTACATCGTTGCGCTGCCGGTTGGCATTCTCATGTACACCTGCTCGACCGCGAGCGTGCCGTTCGTCCACGCGCTCATCACCCAGGGCATGAACATCGGCGCAGGCATGATGCTGCTGATAGTCGGCCCTGTTACGAGCTGGAGCACCATCCTTGTCCTGCGCAAGGAGTTCGGCGCCGGGGCACTCATCATCTACCTCGTGGTAATCAGCGTGCTCTCGCTGGCGGCCGGCATCATCTACTCGCTCATCTAGGGCCGGCTGACGGCCCACTTTACGTCGCAGCACGATTGGGCTACCATCGAGCTTGTGAAGAGACACCGGCTTGTCGCCTTCTTCCTGCTGACGTTCGCCATCTCGTGGGGCGTGCCCGGAATCCTGCTGCTCCTTTCAGCCACAACGGGCGCCTTCGAGGTCTCGCTGGAGAGGTCCTCGCCTCTCTCCTACCTGGTCATCTGGTCGCCCGCCATCTCCGCGTTCACAGTGCTCGCCATGACCCGTGGCTCCGCCGGGCTGCGGGCATACCTGCAGCGCCTGCTGCACGTCAGGTTCGCGTGGTACTGGTACGTCGCCGTTCTCGCGGGCATTCCTCTGCTCAAGCTGCTCGCGTCTGCCCTGGCCGGGGCATCCGGGCAGCCGGGAATCGTGACGCCGACGGTCTCTCTCGGGGCCTTCCTGTTGGCAGCACTCCTGGTAGCAAGCGAGGGGCCATTCGAGG
>JAUVYD010000195.1 GCA_030603265.1 Dehalococcoidia bacterium | reverse complement strand
AGGTTGCCGCCCGTCTCAAATCGAGACTGGTCTAGGTGGCGCACATAGGCGCTTCTGTTCTGGTAGTAGTAGTTCGCCAAGGAGTAGAATCCGCGCGCGTTCACGCCTGCCTTGTAGAGCAGGAAGCTCTCCACCGCCCTTGAAGTCCGTCCGTTTCCGTCGCCGAATGGGTGGATGCTGACCACATAGAAGTGGGCAATCAGTGCCTGCACTATGGGGTCCCAGTCACGAGGAGGACCGTGGTTAAACCAAGTCACAAACTCTCGCATCAGCCTTTCAACGTCGCTGGCTTCTCGTGGAGGTATGTAATCCCCCGCGTTCACGGCGAATGTCCGATACTGGCCGGGGATGTTGTGTTCATATTCAATACCATCCGTGACAATCTCGTGGAACTTGCGAATCAGGTTTTCACTGAGCGGGCAAGTGGGATTGACGGACAAGAGCCTGGCCACATACCGCATGAGCGTGTTGGCGTTGCGCACCTCTTTCTCTTCGCGTTGCCTCGTTGGCGCAAGGCCACTTGGCTTCGGCCCGCCCCCTATTATCTGTCCCACCTCGTCCTCAGTGAGCCGCACACCTTCGATGCCCGTCGTGCCTCGAACCGCACGAAGTATATTCAGGCGGTCGATGCCATGTTGTTTCCCAGGAGTGAGGGGAATCGCGCGAATCACGGATGCTAGTGCCTTGCAATGGGCAACAAGCGCCACAATCTGGGGGTCATTCACGTCGACATGCAAATCAAAAACGACTTGCCATTCTGGCGTCACTTCCATGCCTCCAACGCGACAATCTCTTTGACATTGTCAAATATTATACCATCATGATTTGTATTAGCAAACGACGGACAAAACACTCGACATTGTCCGTCTTGACGCATCCCCTATTGGGTGCACGATAAGGGCCAGAAGCACCCATGCCTTGGTCCGGCCTTTCCGCGAAAGGATCCATGCCCAAGCAGCCGCGGCCAACACCACCACGATGCACCCTAGCACAAAGATTGCCAATGGAACAGACCTTGGGTCCACGCCAAGGAGCAGAGCAAGAAGCCCAAGGCTGAGAGTCAAGACTCTCAGCGCATCAGTCGCGCCAGCGCCCGCCGCACTCCATCCAGTGACTGCTGGAGTGTAGAGAGCCAGAACTCCAAGCACTGCAGTCCAGTTCACCACTGCCCTCCCAACCCGGGGGCAAGCCTCCTAGCGCCACACTCCGTGAGCGGACAGGTGCTAGGGCCAGAACTAGCGGCGAGGTTCACCACAACACAACACATGGGAGCTTGGCGCAGTCTACCACTTGGGGAGTGGGTGTCAAGAGGAACTGGCCCGCAGAGTCGATGTGATGCTTGTCATCGGCGGCCGCCACAGCGCCAACACGCGGCGCCTCGCAGAAACGTGCTCCGCGCTGGTCGAGACATATCACATCGAGACCGCAGATGAGATTGAAGAAGCCCGGGTCAGAGGAAAGGGGCGCGTCGGAATCACGGCAGGAGCCTCGACACCCGATTCAAGCATAGAGCTCGTCGAACGCAGGCTGCGTGAACTCTAGCCCATGCTGTCGTCCAGCTTCCTGCCGCCTATCAGGTGGAGATGCAGATGCGGAACCACCTGTCCGCCTTCGGGTCCGCAGTTGACAACCAGCCGATAGCCCCGTTCCGCCACCCCCTCCTGCTCGGCGAGTTGCTTCGCACGCAGCACCATTCTGCCAACCAGTGCCCCATCACTCTCGTCCATTTCCTGCAAGGACCCTATGTGCTTCCGCGGCAGAAGCAGGATATGGGTCGAGGCGACCGGATGTATGTCCCTGAACGCAACTATCTCGGCATCCTGGTAGACCATGTCGCCGGGTATCTCGCCGGCCACGATGCGGCAGAACACACAGTCTGTTGTCATCGGCACCCTCCGGCAGAAGACTGAGCGCGCGCCGGACGCCCTAGGAGAGGCTCCGGCACTCATACTCGCCGACGATGAATTCGTACTCGCTGACTTCTATAACCACAACCTTCATTCCATCAAACGTCATCGTCGACTGTCCGACCACAACGTCATGGTACATATTGTCGAACCACTCCCAGCCGTCAGGCCACATGCCTTCTTCCCGGGGACCCGACTTGCCGTCAATCACGCCGTCTCCATTCCCATCGACGAGGTGGACGGAGCTCACCACCTCTCCATCACGAAGATACTCGACGCGCGCGAACAGGCCCGCTACGTTGACGGGCTCGGCAGTGATTCTGATTGTCTGCGCATACGCGGTTGACGCACATCCCACGAGCACAAGCAATCCGAGTGCCAGCACGCAGATTCCCGCCAGCGCGGCCGCAGGCCGGCGGCGGGAGCCGCGACCAGCGGTGCCGGGCAACGTATTGTTCATTGCACCACTCCTTCCGATTCCTCGCTTGCGCCTCTCCATCCCTGAGGCTATTGTACCATCGGCACATGGGGTGTGGAAGACAAGGTTTACAGGATCGAGGGCTCCGGCCTACAATGCGGGTTTTGCAGCGGCGAACCGAACGCAAGGCCTATTGCACGAAGGAGAGACGACATGGCACGGACATCATCGAGCGATGCAGAAAGGGCGGCCATCAGGACGGTGGCGACCCTCATGGCAGCCAGCGCACGCACGGCTCCCAAGACCAGGGGTGTGGACACGACTCAGACCATGATAGTCGAGGGAGAGGACATAGAGCTCCTCGCAGCGGCCATGGAGGAAGCTGCCAACACCAAGCCGGAGTATCTGGCCCCGGCCTTCCGAAGAGACGCCGGCAATGTGCGCGCCTCCGAGTGCGTTGTCCTCATCGGCGTATCGGGAGTCCCGAAGAAGCCGGAACAGCCGCTTGACTGCGGCGCGTGCGGATTCAAGACCTGCAAGGGATTGCTCAACGCGCGGCTCCAAGAGGGCAAGGACTTCTTCGGCCCGCTGTGCGCGTTCGCCTCGCTGGACCTCGGCGTCGCCCTGGGCTCCGCTGTGACGGTCGCGGGTGATCTGAACATCGACAACAGAATCATGTACACGCTGGGGGCTGCAGCGACGAAACTGCGCTGGCTGGAGGCCGACATCGTCCTCGGCATTCCGCTGAGCAGCACCGGCAAGAGCCCATACTTCGACAGGGGCTAGGAGACTGTCGGAATAACCACACTGACGGTGAGGCTACTCAGCGTAGGGCAGGGTTGGTGCGCCACTTCACGAAGGCCGGGAGTGCGCGAAGCGCGAAATGCAGGGGCAGGCTCCCATGCCTGCCCGTGGTGGGGGAGATGGATGCAGATGGAGGTGTTGGTACAGCCAACCGCCGACGGTGCACAAACCCGTGGCGGGCGGCCACCGAGGTCCCCCCCAACACCAGGGGCCACGACCGTGAATGGTGATAATGAGTGGCGTGTCGACAGCGCGACATGGCCGAACTGCTCCCTTCGTACCAATACCAAGGGGGCTGTTTCTCCGACAGGCTCCTAGCAGCAACAAGATACGGAAGGAACCCATGGACGACCAGGAGTGTGGGGCCCTCTCTGACATCGA
>JAUVYD010000074.1 GCA_030603265.1 Dehalococcoidia bacterium | reverse complement strand
GTCCTTAATGGCGGTGCCCGTCTCATTCGCGACCGGGGTGAATACCTTGGTGCTGTAACCGATATTCACTTTCACGTCGACTCCCTCAACATCGTAGCCGCCGCGGCCATCCTCAACGGTCAGCGCTATGAAGTAGTCGGTCTTCTCGCCCGGCCTCACGTTCGGCGCCACCCAGGTGACGCTCGGTCCCACGCCGGTTATCGTGCCAGCCTCGACCCACCACTTGAAGGTGAGAGGGTCACCGTCCGCGTCGTCCGCGGCACTGCTCAGGATTACCTGGCCGCCGGGGTCGACCGACACAGGTTCCGCGCTGAGACCA
Source organism: Dehalococcoidia bacterium (assembly GCA_030603265.1). Taxonomy (GTDB): domain Bacteria; phylum Chloroflexota; class Dehalococcoidia; order GIF9; family AB-539-J10; genus SKVJ01. Next base: position 6,924 of record JAUVYD010000074.1, on the reverse strand, counting down.
CGTATGACGGGGCTCTCGTTGTCAATGACGGTGAATCCCTGCGGTACCGTGGTCGTGCCACCCTGGCCATCCGTGACGGTCATGGTGACCGTGAAGCTGCCGGTCACTTCCGGCGCGCGCCAGACACATCGAAAGCCCTCAACAGTGTCGAAGCTGCCGCCGTTGGCAGCCCATTTGTACTCGACGTTGTCTCCGTCCGGGTCCGAGGCCGTGCAACTCATGCGTACGACGCCGTTCTTGGACACGTTTGCGCCCGCCGGGTCGAGCGTGATGCTCGATACCTCGGGTGGCCGGTTGCCGGCCGGCCCGGCTTCCCCGGATTCTTCCTGCTGGTCCTCTGGGTCGGTTGTCTCCCAGGCCCCACCACCTGCCGTATCGGCGTCATCGCCGGAGCAGCCAAGCGGAACAACCAGCAGAACTGCCAGCAGCGTAGCCAGCATTACCCTGCCCATGATTCACCTCCCGAATTCCGATTCCTCGTAGGCCCATTCCGATTATGCCTGCTGCACGCCATTGGCGCAAGCATGGCGGACACCGAGGCCCCCCCCCCCACCACCCACAGCCCTATTGACATCAACCTCCGCCAGAGCCAGAATTGCCCCGGACTGCCAACGAGATAGTCCGGGAAGGGCACTCGGCAACACACCGTGCGTCATCCCGATCTCACCGCCGGTACGCGGCGGTGGCAGACCACGATGCACAGGCAACAGCCAGCTCAACCGTGCGTATGCCTTTGAGGAGGTGACAATGAGCAGGAACCTCATAACCGGCGGCCTCGGCTACGTGGGCCGCAACCTTGCCAGACATCTGCTGGCGAGAGGCGAAGAGGTCGTTCTCTTCGACGTCGCCTCTGCTTCCGGCCCGCCCGAGGACATCCGCGACTCCGTCAGCGTCGTGCGAGGAGACCTCGGCCGCCTCACCGAGGTGCTGGAGGTAGTCCGCGCACAGAAAGTTGACTGCATCTACCACCTTGGGGCCATGATAAGCATGCCCGCCGAGGCGAACCCGTGGGCTGCGTACGACGCGAACGCTAACGGCACGTACCACGTCCTCGAGGCCGCACGGATATTCGGTATCGGTCCCGTACTGTTCCTCACAGGCATAGCCACCTATGGCCCGGGCGCGCCGGAGACTGTCAACGAGGATGTCTTCCAATCCAACCCCTCTCAGATATACGCAGCCACCAAGATATTCGGCGAGCGACTCGGCGAGTACTACCACCACAGGTTTGGCATCGAATTCCGCTGCGCGAGCCTGCCGGCCATCTGCGGCCCGGGGCGTCGCGAAGGCCTCGCCGCCTATCCGAGCCTGATGGTGCACGAGTCCGTCAGGGGTAGACTGTGCCGCCTGCCGATAGAGGACAGCGCCCGGCTGCCTTTCATCTACATCAGGGACGTGACACGCTGCCTTGCCATGTTGAGAGACGCTGAGTCGTCGCAACTGAAACGTCGCGTGTACAGCATCAACGGATTCTCCCTGACTGCAGGAGACATGGCGGAGGCAGTCAGGAAACTCGTGCCGGGGGCACGAATCGAGTTGCTCGCAGACGAGAGGATTGCCGGACTGGTCCGCAGCCTGCCGAAGTACGTCGACGACTCTCGAGCCAGGAAGGACTGGGGCTGGCGCTCGGAGTACGATTGGGATACCGCGGTGCGCGACTTCATTGCCACACTGGAAGCACACACGGACCTCTATCCATAGTCCGATAAACCTCAAGTAAAGAAGGGGGAACATCGAATGATTAGCCCGAAGAAACTGCGACTTGTGACACTGAGCGAGAACACCGCCAAGTGGCTCTGGGTGCTGGGAGAGTGGGGCTGGAGCATGCTCATAGAGGCCGATGGATTCAACCTGCTGTTCGACACCGGGTTGCGCGTCTCCGCCACCTACAACGCTGCCGCGATGGGCATAGACCTCGCGAAGGTCGACAAGATGGCCCTCAGTCACGGTCACGTCGACCACACGGGAGGGCTTCGCGACGTTCTGGAGCTTATGCGCAGGACCGTGGGCCACTCGAACTTCCTGGAGCCAAACAAGCGCGAGATTGAGATTGTCGCCCACCCGGAGGTCTGGGGCCCGAAGTACATCAAGCACTTCGACCCGGCGTACAGCTACCGTGGGATACCATTCGTCAAGGCAGAACTCGAAGAGCGGCAGGGAGCCCGCTTCGTGGAGAGCCGTGAGCCCGTCTGGCTGACGGACGACATCGTCTGGAGTGGCGAAGTCCCCATGCTGAACGACTATGAAAAGATAGCGCCCATCTGCTTCCTGAAGGAAGGAGAAGGCAGATACTCGGATGGCGATGCCTCCTTCGTGCCCGACCCGCTGAACGACGACGCGTCTCTCTACGTGAAGACGGAGCTGGGCCTCATCGTGATCCTCGGCTGCGCCCATAGGGGCATGATGAACATAATCCACCATGCACAGCAGCTAACGGGCATGGAAAAGGTCCACATGGTCGTCGGCGGAACGCATCTCGTCAGTGCCTCCGAGTACCAGATGGAGAGCACAATCGCGGAGCTGAAGCGGCTCAAGGTGGAGAAGGTCGGGGTTTCACACTGCACCGGCCTGGCCTCTGCTGCGAAGCTGTCTGTGGCCCTCGGAGACAAGGTCTTCTTCCACAACAATGCCGGCAATGTCATCCGGTTCACGTAAGGCACTCTCCCTCAACACAGGAGGTGCGCACACCTCGCACGGGGCCAACACGCCCGTGCGGGGTCCAGTGTCACGATGGCGCTGGAGCAGACAAGCCTAGCGCTGCAGTACGGCTGCAGAATCGGCCCAGAGCTTCTCACGCGTCTGCTCCATCGTCGCGAGAACCAGTCCCTCGTCGGCGCCGCAGGCCTCACATAGCCCGTGGATGATGTCGCGGTCGCCTGGCGGACAACCGGGCACGTGGACAGCCCCGTCCGACATTCCTTTCGCGCAATCGCCCACGGCAACCGCCTTGCCAGCGATAGCAACAAGCGGCGGCTTCCCAACAACCACGGTCAGTCCCTCCATCTGCTCACCAAAGCCCGCCTTGCCCATATAGCTCAAGGCACTCACAAGCTCGGCGGTGCAGCCGCTACACGCGCCCTCGCCCAACACGATGTCCATCTGTGGAAACCGCGACCGGAACACATCAAAGGCGCCCCTGAACGACTGGCGGCAGTCAGCCACGTCTTCGCCCACAACATCTACGGCCGACAGAGCCGCCTGTTTGCCCTCTCGTTTTGCGGCAAGTTGAAGGTGCATGACCTGTGCCGGGTCGATTCCCATGAGCGCTGCGCCAACCACGTCCACGTACACCGGGTCGCCGCCGGCAACGATGAGGCCCATCTGCCTGCTATCCTCAGGTATCTGCCATGTGCCCTCCATACCCACCGTTGCGTCGATGATGGCATAGTGAGGGCCGATGACCGAGTTGAGATCGGCAATGGCCTGGTCCAGCCCCACGCGATGGCTCTTGCGCTTCTCCGCGCCCGGCATCGCACCGTTCATGTTCTTCAGCGAGAGCGTGACATTCGTCCTGAGATGTGTTTTCAGTACCGGAACGCTGATGATAACATCGCTCTCAAGTACCGTCGTGGCTATCTTGATCCTGTCCAGGACGAGCGCCCCGGGTATCTCCACCTCCTCCCACGTATCGACGTTCAGGTTGCGCACCTCCACACCCAGACGCCGCCCCACGGCAGCCACTCCGGTCGCCACGAGTGCATCGTCGGTCGGATATCCTTCCGAGTCGTAGCCCGCCATCGCGCCTTCGGCGATAACGACGGACGCAGGACTCATCTCCAGCACGAGCTTCGCAACCGCCTCAACGACGCCCGCATCCGTCACGAAACCGCTCCCCCGGCGAGCAGCCTTGCACAGATTCGGCTTGATGAGCACCCGCGAGCCCGCGGCAACTCGCTGCTCGAATCCTCCGGCGAGGTCGACCGCATCACGAACAGCGGATTCAATATCTCCGTCCCGGACTCTGCTGATAGCGACTCTGTTGGACATCGAGATTGCCTCCTTAGTTCACGACGCACTTCGAACCGCCGTCCTGTTTCCCGATCTGCGCCCCACGGGCCGAAGTAGCGCACACCACTGTAACAGACTGGTATCACTTCACGTTCACGCGTGCATGTGCAGCATCTCGTCACTCCGCTTCGCCGCACAGCGCCCTGCGGCTCCCTCACGGACTGCGTTCCATGCTGGGTCGACCACGGCAGGAGCTCCACGCGGCCCTGCGACCCGCCGTGCAGGCTGTTGGCACCGACAATCGATGACAATTCCGCGGGAGAATGGCCTGCAGGGACAAGAAATCGGGCAGTCTTTCTCCAGGCAATCCGCGATTTGTCGTGCGCCCACTGGACAACATAAGCATAGACGCTTATAGTGCTGGCAATTCGACCTACGCAAGGAGGAGTACTGGTCGCCATGATTGCGGTCCTGCTGGCAGATGATCATGCCCTGTTCCGCCAGGGCCTGCGGCACCTCATTGAGGAGGAGCCGGACATGGAGGTTGTTGCCGAAGCAGAGGACGGGCTGCAGGCGGTCCAGCTTGCGACGCAGCACACACCCGCGGTGGCCATTCTCGACATCTCAATGCCGCATCTCGACGGCATCGAGGCCGGCCGCCGGATTGTCGCAGCCTCGCCTTCAACGAGAATCCTCCTGCTGAGTGCATATGACAGTTCGGACTACGTCAGGAGAGCACTGCATTCCGGGGCATCGGGCTATCTGCTGAAGAAGGTCGATATGACTACACTGGCCGGAAGTATCCGGCTGGTCTCTTCGGGCGAGCTCGTGATAGACGCGGCCCCGACAGGGAAGCTGCTCCAGTTGCTCACGGGACAAGAGATGCGAAGCCGTACTGGCGCCGGCAAGCTGAACCCCCGGGAGATGGAGGTACTGCGCCTCGTGTGTGCGGGCAAGACGAACAGGGGGGTCGGGACGGAGCTCAGCATCAGCGAGCGGACGGTACAGGCACACATGTTGAACATCTTCAAGAAACTGGAGGTCTCCAGCAGGACGATGGCCGTGCTGCACGCGCTTCGGCAAGGCTGGGTGGCGCTCGATGACTTGCCGTAGTGACTCTGTACCGGGAATGCATTCAAACCCTGAGTCCAAACACTCCTGCGGGTCCGGACCGCCCTGGCTCAGATGCAGGCGCATCCGGTCGTTCCGGGGTTTCACCCTGACCGGGTCCTGTTGCTGTTCGGGCTCGCAGCCCTTGAGCGGAAGAACGACGTACAGGCGGGTGTGACGGTGGCAGTCGGAGAAGATGGACAGCTAGAGCTATTCGAAGGCGCCCAGTGTCCCCTCTTCCTCCTGGACGCGAAGGGGAGAGTATTGCACGCCAATCGACGCTCGGTCACGCTGACAGGCTTCTCGAAAGCCAAGCTCGAGAGCGGTGACATCCGGAGTCTCATAGTCCCCTTCCCCTGGGACGCTATGACGGAACAGCTCCGCAGAGGCAGAGACCGCGCGGAAACCGTGCGTGCGCCAGGCCGGCTGGCGTCAAGGAGCGGTACCTCGATTGACGTTGAAGTCGTGGCAAGGCGCGTTGATTCAGGAGCAGACGAGCCTGTGGTACTCGTACTCGCTCACGATATCCGTGGTGAGCACGCGCTTCGAGACCGCGTACGGCGGGCAGTGTCCGGTCGGGAGCGCGAGAGGAAGCGAATTGCGCGGACGCTCCATGACGGGACCATCCAGGACCTTCTTGCGGCAGTGATGACCGTTGACGGACTCCTCAAGAAGGAGTTGCGGACCCTGACACCGCTCGCGCAAGACACGTTGCAGCAACTGCGAGAGGAATTGTCGGCCACCATCGAGGCCATGCGTGACATGATTGGACGCCTTCGGGCAGACGAACTCGAGAGCGGCGGTCTTGTCCCGGCGCTGGAGTCGCTGTTGAGCCGCACACGCGGGCCGACGCGCGATGTCACATTCCGGGCGCAGGACGCGCTGCCCGAACTCACACGCGAGTCGGAGTTTCTCCTCTACATGATAGCGCAGGAGTCCCTCCAGAATATCGCGCGTCACTCGCAGGCAACGACCGTGAGCGTGGAACTCGAGGCAGAAGGTGAGTGGCTCTCGCTGACCATAGCCGACAACGGCGTGGGCTTCGACACCCCGGGCAGCGAGAGAGCTGCTGCTCAATTGGGAGCCCTCGGACTGCAGGGCATGTACGAGCGAGCCTCGCTGCTGGTGGGGATCCTCCAACTGACGTCGCGGCCGAATTCAGGCACCACCGTCAGCCTCTGCGTGCCACTATCCGTCGTGGCGTCGGTACCGACACCTGGTTGCAGCACGCTGCACTGAGTCCTCGCGGGCGCCCCGCAGTCCACATGTCGCTCCCACTCTCCCCTGGGGCCGGCGGACGACTGTGGCCTGTGGCGGCTGGTTCCATCCCGGCGCTCCGGGTTCCCGCGCCCGCCTGCTGACATCGGCGCACGCAATCGCTGCTTCGCCGGTGGCAGCATGGCTCCCTCCATTCGCCAAACGAGGCACAGATGTGTCACATGGACGTCAATTGCATCCACCAACCTGCACCACAGCAGACAATTCGCTTCTCCAGCGTAGAGTCAGTCTATGTAAATATACCTAGCCAACTCCGCAGCAAGATGGACGGTTTCTACGCGTGTTCGCGGATTGTGCATAGAACCACACCACTCTACACTCGAAAGACCACTGGGGGAATTTGTACCCGCCTCATCAGGCTGTCATGCAGGAAAGGTGAAGGAGGCGGAGTCCTTTCGGGTGCTGGCCCTCCGTGTAGCAGTCGGCCTGCGGTTGTGTGGCAGCAGATGTGGTATGACGCAGGATTCGGCTCTTGACCGGTCGGAGACCCGGGTGCTGGCCGGGGCAGATCTCCACCAACGGAGATGCCGGGACGCCCGAAAAGAAGAAAGGAAAAGGAGGAACCAACAGTGACAGTAGCCGATGTGA